>CALJCO010000012.1 GCA_938023905.1 uncultured Collinsella sp.
GTTGCCGCAGCCTGCGAGTGCTAGCTTGATGATTTCCTCGCGCTCGGCACGCGTCGTGTCCTTGATGAGCTTGCTTTTTGCCATGACGTTCCTCGATTCGCTCGTGACCGTCGGCCGCGCATGTCTTGTAGATACCGACGGGCTCTGCCCATCATAGGCTTTTGCGCGGGTAGAATGCATGGATAACTTGATGCTCACGCGCGACGGAAAGGAATCGTTGCATGGATCAGGACAAGACAACCGTGATGGGCGGCTACGGTTCCGCGCAGGCTGGCGATAGCGCCGATGCGACCCGCGTTGTTCCCAACCGCGGTTATACCGACCCCGCCGCGACGCAGCCTTCTGCCGAGCCCACCCGGGTTATGGGCTATGGCGACACGGCGCAGGATTCTTATGCTGCATCTTCGCAAGGCCCCTATGGCAACGCAGCTCCGGACCCGTTTGATTATGCGCCGCAGGATTCTTATGCCGCCTCGACACCGAATCCCTATGACAACCTGCCGCAGAATCCTATTCCGCAGCCTCAGCAGACGACGTATATGCCTCGCACGGCGCAGCCTCGCTACGAGTCGCGGGAGCCGTATCGCGAGTACCCCAAGTCGATTCCGCAATATGGCGAGGACGAGGAGAAGAAGCCGTCGCGTTCGTCGAGCGTGATCAAGAAGATCCTCATCGTGCTGGCGATCTTCTTTGCGCTGTCGGTTGTGTTTGCCATCGTGTCGGGCATGCTCAACAAGCGAGGGAGTTCAACGGCCGATACCGCTGCCGAGCAAACCGAGTCCGCCTCGTCTAGCACCGTCGATCTGAGCGATATCCCGGGGCAGTACTGGTCCAACGCCAAGAAGCTCCTTAAGTCGCGCGGCGCCGATCTTTCGAATGCCGTGGTCCTGACTGATGATGGCTCAACGCCCGTCGTCGATGCCAACTGGATCGTTACTTCTGCTTACTATAACGACAGCGGCAACCTCGAAATTCAGCTCACGCACAAGAACAGCTCGGGCAACTCGTCCGGCGGCCAAAGCGGTACCGACAGCTCGAGCTCCAATACGCTGGAGGACTTGAGCAACAAGGCACAGGAGTTGGGAGACAAAGCGCAAGAGCTGGGCGACACGGCGCAGAACCTGGGCGACACCGCTCAGAACCTGGGTGATATGGCGACGGATGCCTGGAACGCACTGCAAAACGGCATCTCGGGCGCGCAGGGAAACTAGCTGTTAAGCGGGCTACAGTTGCTCGGCCGGACGCTCGGGCGAGCTAAAGCCCGAATCAAACGTGACGACGCACGAGACGTCGGGCCGGCGCTCGTGCACGATGCGCGTGACGAGCTCCAGCAGCTCCTCGTCGGATATGTCAAAGCCGTCGGGACGCACCAGGTCAAGCGAAACGAACCCGTCGTGCTCGTGCAGGTCGTGGATGGAGAGCGCGGGGTCGATCTGCATGACGCCGCGCTTGACCCAGCCGCGTAGGTCGTCGACGGTGGTGGCGATGGGGTCGCAGTGCAGCGTGATACCGATGCCCATCTGCCGTTTGATATCGTGCTCGATGGTGTCCAAAATCTCGTGGTGCTCAAATGCGTCGCCCTCGCCGGGCATCTCCACGTGGGCGCTGGCAAACTGACGACCGGGGCCGTAGTCGTGCACCATGAGGTCGTGTGTGCCCAAGACCTGGGGGTACGACATAATCCTGTCGCGGATTTCCTGGACGAGCTTGGGGTCGGGCGCTTGTCCTAACAGCGGGCTGATGGCGTCGCGCACCAGGCCCAGGCCGCTGATGCAGATGAAGATGCCCACACCCAGGCCTGCCCAGCCATCGAGGTCAAAGCCGGTCGTCTGCGAAATAAGCGCCGCCACCAGGACCGAGCCCGAGGTGATGACGTCGTTTTTGGAGTCCTGTGCTGTGGCGATGAGCGTCTCCGAGTCGATGCGGTCGCCCAACGTGCGGTTGAACGCGGCCATCCAGAGCTTAACGAGCATGGACAAGACGAGGGCGGCTAAGGAGAGCACTGAATATGCAGTGGGGGAAGGCTTGATGATCTTAGTGACCGACTCGAGGATCAGGTTGATGCCGACGGCGCAAACCAGGACGGCGACGAACAGACCGGCTAGGTACTCGTAGCGACCGTGGCCATAGGGGTGGCCTTCGTCTGCCGGGCGGCTGGCAAGGCGGAACCCGAGCAGGCTCACGATGTTGCTCGAGGCGTCGGAGAGGTTGTTGAAGGCGTCGGCGATGAGCGAGACAGAGCCGGCGAGCAGGCCCGCGATGCCCTTGGCCAGGCACAGAGTGATGTTGAGGCCAATGCAGATGAGGCTTGCGGCGAAGCCCGCGTTGGTGCGGCAGGAGGTATCGACCGGCTCGCCCTCGCTGCCGGGAACAAGCGTATGTACCAGCCGATTTACAAATAGCATAGCGGTCGTCCTCACAATCATGTTTAAGGGGATAGTGTAGCTCGCGCGGAGGCGCTGTGCACCGATGCTCAGAAAATGCAGTAATGGTCTGCCGGTGCTAACGAGCGAGCCTTCTCGTCTGCCTGGGTGGTCCATTTTGGGCCACATGGGTATGGGCATGTGCCTGTTTGCTCGACATACTTAACGTCGATAGCCCCTGTGCAAAGGAGGACGTTTCCATGGACGAGATGTTTGCCATTAAATGTCAAAACTGCGGCGGCCCTATGTACTCGCACCAGGCTAAGCGCAGCTTTGAGTGCGCCTATTGCGGCGCGGTCATTCCGTGGCAGGCGGACGCCGGAGAGCCCAAGAGCGCTTTGGGCATTCGCCATACGCCGTTGACGGTGGTGGATGGACTGCTCAAGCTCACGCATGTGTCGCAACTCGAGCGCCCGGAGGACCCGGACTGGTATTTCTTCAATTCGCACTGGCGCAATCAGTCGGTCCTGGAACATCTGCTGTGGGAGGATTGCGGCACGGCGCAGGAGTTCCAAGAGGCCACGCATGTGAGCATTCCTTGCCCCTTCTGCGGAGCGTCCTTTGAGGGCGAGTCAACGCAGCGTGTGTTTGAGTGCCCGTCCTGCGGCAACAAGATCGGCATTGCCGACCTGCTCAAGCCCGGTACGTTTAGCAAACGTCTGACCATGGGCGTGGGTGCGGAGTATGTGCCGGAGCAGGGTATTCCCTGCGAAATCTCACCGCAGCAGGCACGTGCCAACGCACTGCAGCTGGTGCGCCAGTACCCGGATGCCTTTGCCGGGCACGAGGTGGAAGACGCAATCCAAAACGACATGATGCTCTTCTATTTCCCCATGGCGCTGGCGGACCTGCGTATGATGGCGAGCTTCCCGGGCAAGGGCCTGAGCAAGGAAACCCTGGTGTACTACGAGGTGCTCGACTGGGCGTATCCGCGGGCAAACTATCTGGATGTTCGCCTTATGGGCATTTTGGAGCCGTGGGACTTTGCCAAGGTTGGGCCGTTTGACCCGGCCATGCAGGAAGGTGACTTTCGCGTTGTCTCCGTCGATGCGTCTACCAAGGACCAAGTGGTCATTGATAAGTTGGCGCTCGACATTGTCGGCAACGATGCCGAGGCAGTGCTTGGGCTCAATAAAAAGAGCATCCGAACCTGGGCGCGCAAGGCCCGCAAGCATAAGGACGGTCTGGTGATGGTGCCGGTCTACTTTGTCGATCGTCCGGCGACGGACAGCCGCGATGGCGAGCAGGTGCGCATTGCCGTAAACGGCCAGACGAGCCGCGCGGCAGCGGTGGTGTTTAGCGACAAGCGCGAGACGCATGTGGTGGCGTCGCTCAATCCGAGTCTGCATCTGTCCGGCGAAAGTACCGTGCATGCCACGCCCATCGAGGTCAAATACGTTAAATCGCCCTTCCTATACCAGATCGTGCGCCGTGGAGGTGGCGAGCAACCGCGCCAGGTTGCAGCGGCAGCTGAGGGTTCCTACCGAGAAGAAAAGCCCAAACGCAAGGGATTGTTCGCTGCGATTTTTGGTAAGTAGGGGAGTGGTGCCGGTTGGCTCGCGAGAGTGCGCAACATCCCGCCCGTGATGGCAGATGTAAATAAACGGTGGAACGGCTGTAAAAGAGCCTTGCCGCTGGGTAAAATCAGGATGTGCCGCGGAACCCGCTCCTCAGCTACTCAAACTTCGGAGACGCGGGCAACGCAGGTATTATCGTCAAAAGGGTCGGTTGCAGCCGGCCCTTTGCATGACTCCCTTCGCTATCCGTTACTGCTTATATTCCCGCCAGATCGAGTAGAGGTTCCGGACGATGCCGGTTACATACATCGAGAGGCGCAGGATTTCAAGAAACAAGTTCATAGGCTTCACCCCAATCGGAGATCGGAGCGTTGCCCGCAGGCGGATTCCGCGGCAGTCGTAATTCTACCTCACAGGCCGCGGCGGGAGACATCCTACCCGCCCCATGGCTTGGAGCAGTGTCGATCTAACGGGCAATCAAGCCTCTAGTTCTCTTTGAATTGAGCAAGCATCTGCCCGAAGAAGCTTAGTTCGGATGGCTCATAAATGATCGAACCGCCGTCCGCGGTCCTGTAGACCCCGCAGGGGAGGTAACGCCCGTCGGGGAGGACATAGAGGCTGGTTTCCTCCTTCAGTCCTACTGGAAATAGCGGAATTCCGTTTTCGTCCACTTGGAACTCGTCTATATTTGCGATCTTCCTCTCCATGATGCCTCCTGCCTTATTTCTTGAATGGCGCCTTAAAACAGGCAGCTCTCAATCAGCTCTTTGCCGCGCAGAGTGTCGATCCACTCCTGTGGGATGGCTTTGAGACCGTATGCCGTGCCGGCGAGGGCGCCGGCGACGGCTGCGGTGGTGTCGGTGTCGTCGCCTAGGTTGACGGCGGCAAGCACGCAATCTTCGTAGCTGTTAGTGTTGACGAAACACCAGGTGGCTGCCTTAAGCGTGTCGCGCACGAAGCCACCCGACCTGATCTCCTGCTCAGGCACGCCTTTCAGATGGAGCGCCCACGAGGGGAGCACGTCGTTCATCACATCCCTCATCAGCTCGACAAATATGATGCATGCGTCGGTCGACGTTCTGTGGGCGTGCGTAATCGCGGAGACCTTGCTGACCTCTTCGTCTGTCGCATCGGTGAACGCCAGGGGAGCGATGCGCATGAGCGATCCGTTGCCGTTGTCGCGCTCGCCGGAGCCTCCTTTGCCGGTGCGCAGGGCGCGGGCGGTCGTACCGCCGTAATCGAAAACGCCGTCGATCGTATACTCGCCACGGGCAATCCAGCTTACGAACTTGTCGCGCATGTCCGCGGTGTCGATGTGCCCGAGCTCCCTAATCGAGTCGCAGGTAGCAAGCGTCATAGATGTGTCGTCGCTCCAGGTGCCGGCGGGTTGCCCATGCGTGCCGTAGCCGATCATGTCCGCGCATTCGAACGTACCGCGGGGCCTGAACTCGTAGGGAACGCCCAGCGCGTCACCGACGGCAAGCCCATAGATGCAGTCGCGCAGTGTTGTTTTCGGTCTGTCTGTCATGGAAAGCTCCTCTTATCCCGGGTGATGTGGAGCGCCGTCGGGGGTATCGGTCGCAACGTGCCGCTACCCTTGCGCTTCGCCATTAGTCGCTTCGTTGATGGCGCGGTACTCGGCACTCAGCTCGCGCGCCAGCTCTTCCTTGCTTGGAAGATACGGCAGGTATTTGGCGGCAAACACTTGGTCGTTGTCTTCGGGCAGCGTGTACTCGACGATCGAATCGCTTTTGTCCGCGCAGAGCACGATGCCTATGGGCGGATTGTCGCCTTCGTTCATGAGCTCGCGCGTGTAGTAGTTCACATACATTTGCATCTGGCCCAGGTCCTGGTGCGTAAGATCGTCCGTCTTAAGGTCGATGAGCACGAAGCAGCGCATCAGATAGTTGTAAAACACAAGGTCAATATAGAAATGGCGCCCATCAAAGGTGATGCGCCTTTGGCGCGCCTCGAAAGCGAAACCACGGCCAAGCTCCAGCAGGAACTTCTGAAGATGCGTGATGAGCGCCTGCTCTAGATCGCTCTCGCGAAACGCAGTATCGTCCGAGAAACCTAAAAACTCCAGTACATATGGGTCGCGGATGATATCCTCGGGGCGACGAGCCGGGGCGCTCTTTTGGATTTCCTGGGTGACGGCCTCCTTGTCCTTGCTGGCAAGCAGGCGCTCGCGGAACATGGTGTTGATCTGGCGCTCGAGCTGACGCGTGCTCCAGCGAGAATCGGCACATTCGTTCATGTACCATGTTCGAGCATCAGGGTCGGTTATACGCGATAACCTGCGGTAATGTGTCCAATTCAATTCGGAACGCAGCGCGTTCCGAATTGGGAACGCAAGATAAAACTGACGCATGTATCTTAAGCTTCTGGCGTTGAAGCCTCTGCCAAAATCCTTAGTCAATCTAACGGCAAGTTCGTCGATCAGTGCATCGCCATACTTGGCGCGCTCCTCTCCGCCCTGTTCATCAACAATACTCTTGCCGATCTCCCAATATGCCTCAACCATCGCAAAGTTAACGGCGGTATAGGCCTTGTCGCGAGCGGCGTTGAGAATCGAGGAAACCTGCTTGTAAAAAACTTCTGGCACGATTGCCGATTCCCCGCGGTTTGCCAGTTCACTCATCAATATCGCCCGACTTTCCTCTTGAGGACGCATCTTTATTGCATTTAGTTTAAAGACTCGTACGGACACGAATCGCTGCGCTGTCTGGCAACTTCGCATGGAGGCCTTGCGGTGACTAAAATTTGGCAATAGAGACAGTTTTCACGAACCCCATGGGAGTGACATGCATGGACAACAACACCTTGCTGTTTCAGGACAAGGGCTCGGGTAGGTTTAAAGACGTCAAGATCTACCCCAACCGTATCGAGGTGCTCAGGAAGGGCACTTTCGGCGGCAAGCACACCGAGATTGTCTATCTTAAGGACATCACGGGCGTCAATAGAATCAAAGGCCGTGATGTTTTTCTGCGTAACAGGCTGTTGACCGCTTGCGTCTTTAGCCTGAGTAGCCGTGCGAAGGCCCAGGAATTTGTGAACGCGCTGAACATGGTGATGTAGCCGATAACGGCGTTCGGTCCAAGGTAAAAATCGGGGCGCAGAACGGTATTCTGCGCCCCGATTGAGTTGATGCGCCCAAAAAACTGGCTTGCCTATTCGTTAACGTCCTCGGTGTTGTCGTGGTCACTGGCAAGCATTGCTGCGCCGGCGACCGTCGTCGCTACGGCGGCGGCAGCGAGCCCGGCGGCAACGCCAGAACCGTCGCCCGTGTTGGCGAGCTTTCCGCCCGAGCTCTTGCCCTGGTCTCTCTTGTTGCCCTTGCCGTTCTTGTCGGCGCTGCCTGCGTTGGAACCCGTGCCGCTGCCGTTGCCGCCCGCACTGCCCGAGGCCGCTACGGTAAAGCTTGCGGCTCCGTCGCTGGCGAGCGTGTAGTTCTGCGCCGCGTCGCCCAAGAGACCGTTCACGCGCACCCAGTACGTTCCTGCGGCAAATGTTTCGCCCTCGGCCATTGCCGTGCCCGGAGCGCCGTCCGCGTCGTGCACAAACTCGAGCTGGGCCGTGCAGGCATCGGTTTCGAGCTTGCCCTCGAGTGATGCCGCAATCTTGGCGCGCACGTCCTCGCCGGCCTTAAGGCCTTCGAGCCCCTCAAAGTGGGGTGTCAGCGCGCGTGGATCGATATCGATGGGCACGGAGCCCCGCAGCTCCGTAACGGTCTCGTTGCCCAAGGCGTCGACATCCACATATTCGATGGCAAACGCATGGCCCGAAGCCGTCACGTTGAGTACGTTGCTGCTGTCGACAAGGCGGAAATGGCCCTCGCCAACGGTCTTGCCATCCTGGAGCGAGGCATCGCTCAGCGAGTCGCCGTACGTCATGCGCATGCGGCTCGGGAGGTAGTACGAAGCTGTCTGCTTGTGCTGTGTATCGTAATCGTAATTGCGCTGGTAGATGCTCCGGGCCAGCGCCGCATCAACAAAGTCGGATGCGATGATGCCAATGTGCTTGAGGTAATCTGACTTTGTTTCCTCGTTGTCGCTGGGGTTGATGTACGGGCTCTTGTACAGATGCTCGTTGACTACTCGCGCTGCGGTAAATGGGTTGCTTCCTTGCTTGTGATTCGTGCAGCTGGTGTAGTTGATAGACCAGCAGCGCTCCAGGACTTGCTCCTTGGCCCCGTTATCGTCCTCGACATCTACCTCGTTGCGGGTGAGCTTAGCCGTCTCCTGCAGGGCCATATCGACCCAGCTGATCTTGTCGGTTCCGGTGCATTCGTAATGGTCCTGGGCATATACCTTGGTGCAATAGGCTTTTTTGTCGCCTGTTTCCCCTGCGGCTTCAAAGCCTTGCGCGTTTTGGACGAGACACATAGAGGAGCTGCTGGGGTGTGCTGCGATTTTGTTGTCCCATTCGGTTAGGTCGAGGCCCCACGTGTGGCCGCTTACGCTGTCGCCGGCGAGTCCAAATCGGCGCAGCAGGACGATCTTTCCGCGCACCTCGTTCAGTGTGGGAACGCGGCTCGACGTATAGAACAGTTTGGGGTTGTCGTCCAAAACCTTGGCGAAAGCCGTCGTAAGGCTCTCGTCAGTAGCCTCGTTGTTGCCTCGGGATACAAGCATGATGAGCGCTTCTGACGGATTTTCGTTCAAAAACTTTTTGAAGTAGCCAACGACATCGGAGAGATGCATGAAGTGCCCGTCTTTTTTGAGCAGGTAGCAACTTCCATGGTCGATGCCGGGGTCGTTGCCTTTTCCGAGTCGGATATCAAAATAGCGAATGCCTTCGAGCAACTGCGTGGGGATGTAGTCCTGCTGGCACTTTGCTTGCGAGGATTGGGGTTCGGTGTCGTTGTCCACGCTGCAAGTTCCCGAATCGTGCGTGCCCGGGATGCTCAGCTCGTCGAGGTACTTGTTGCCTTCGACGTGGCTCATCCAACATGGTCCGTCGACGTAGCTGCTATACGTGGTCCAGTCGATGCTGCTAACTGTGGCATTGGTCTTGTCCATGCTGTAGCCGACAAGCTCGAGCTCCCACGGAATGGAATATTTCTTTTGGCAAATCTTGTTGTTGTCTTGGTCTTTGCCTTTCGATTCTATGGCCAGGTAGTTAATACCGTTTTTCGTGTATATGCGGTCTCGAATAATATAAGTTCCGTCGAACTGGCGGTCGAACGTATAGGCGCGGCTGTCCTTATGGTCGTACTCGCCACTCCATACGTGGATGACCTTTCCATCTTTGTCCGAGTCGCCATCGACCGACCAAATGCTGTAGCCCGTCTTCTTGTGCTCTTCGAAATTGAGCAGGGTGCGGATGGCATACCAGTTTGTGCCGTCCGCATCGGTCCCTACGTGCTCAAGGATGAGCTTGCTGGACGTGCCGTCGTTAAACAGGTGGCAGACGTTGCCGCGAACGTTGCCGTCTTGGTTGACGCTCGCGGTGCGAAAATAGCCCGCGGGGCGAAGGCGAATGACGAACTTGTCGAGGGTGGCCGCCGGTGTGGGCGTGTCTTCTGCAAATGCCGCGCGCATGGGAAGGCCCAATCCCGCGGTTTCGGGCAGGCTTGCAAGCGGCGACAACGCCGCAAGTCCTAGGCCCAGCGTAAACGCTCGACGACTGATGGCGTGGTGTTCGGTCATAACTCCTCCATTCGCAGGGTGCGGTAATGCGCTCATTTTGGTCACTATACTGCCCGGATGTTTAAAGGTGTCGGCTTAAATTGTGTGCGCGGCGCTATAAATCGGCGGGCGGACGTGTTTGGGTGCTTGCCGTTTTCGTACCGTTGCCACATTTGGGGTGGTTCCGGCGTCCGGCATCCTCGCGTTCGTCAGGTGCCGGCATAAGAAAGGGAGGGTCGGTTTACCGGCCCTCCCTTAGTACGAAACGCTGGGGCACCGTCGCTTGTTTGCACTGCGCCCGTGTTTCCCGCTGCGCTCGCCAGTTGCTTAGCGCTTGATCTCGATATCGTCGAGCTTGACGTCCATGGCCTCGGTCTTGGCCTTGGCAATGTCATCGGCAAACTCCAGAGACTTCATCATGGTCTCGACGGCGTCCTTGTGCTCCTCGACATTGTCGATGCTCACGTAAACGCTGCCGCCGCCTGCTTCGGTGAAGTACTCAGTCGTTACGCCGCCCGAGTGTGTATAGGAAGCGTTGCGCCAAGTCTTGCCGTTGTACTTGACGGGATCATTCTCGGTCCACTCAAAGTTGGCCTTCCATTTGGCCTCGTAGTCGAACAGCTCGTCGGCGTTCTTGTCGGAGTCGAAGACAGGGATGAAGCGATCGCTGGCGTGCTCGCTCTCGGTGAACTTAAACTGGGCCCTATCGGCGGTGTCGCCTGCGACGTCCGTGATTTCGACGCCCTCGGGCACCTCGACCTTAAACCAAATGAAGTCGGTCCTCATATCCACGGCTGGCTTTTCTGCTCCGCCGCCACCGCCACTGCCAGCAGCGCCACCGCTTCCGCCGCAACCCACCAGGGCAACCGCGGCAAAAAGACTCATGCAGAGGGTGAGAATCGCAAAGGCCTTCTTTTTCATGGTCGTGTCCTCCTCGATCTGTAACCGCCCATGGATTACCTGTCTTTACTGTACGCGCGAGCGGCTCGTTCGGGTGGGCCATGTGTCCCATTCTGGGGGCAGGATTTGCGCCGACAAGTGGCAATATACGCGGGCACAAAAGAGGGGAGGGCCGATGCCTGTCGGCCCTCCCCGGGGTTGGGTGCCCGTTGCTTTAATGGGGCGCATGTGCGCAGGTGCGCGTAGGCGCGTGCGGGTGTCCCGTTACTTGAGCTCGATGCTCGAAATCTCGACTTCGCGCGCCTCGGAAACTGCCTCTGCCATGTCATCGTGGAATTCGATGGAGTTGAGGAGCGCCTCGGCTTCTTTCTTGTGCTGGTCGAAGTTCGAGATGAGGACGTAGACGCTTCCTGGTTCAACGTCGGTAAAAAGGATGGTTGAGATACCGCTGTTGTCTTCGTACGTTCCGACGAGCCACGTCCTGCCGTTATATTCGACGGACCCGCCATCCTTCCACTGGAACGTATCCCCCTTCTTTTCTGCCTGGTCGGCGTGGGACTCCTCGGCCGTCAGCGCTTTTTTCCAAACGGGGATAAAGCGATCGGCCGAGGCGTTCTCGTCTTCGGGGAAGGTGAGCTGGACCCTGTCGGCATTCTTGCCGGCGGAGTCGCTTACGCCGACGCCCTCGGGCATCTCGACCTTAAACCAAATGAAGTCAGTCTTCTTGGCGACGGGAGCTTTTTCCTTGCTCTCGCTCTTGGAGGCGCTGCCGCCGCCCGATGCGCTCCCGCCGCAGCCGACAAGGGCAAATGCGGCAAAGAGGGCGACGCAAAGGGAAAGGATCGATAGGGTCTTTTTCTTCATGGTGGTGTCCTCCTTGTCTGCCAGGGACATCGTGTGCCGCGGATCGCTGGGGCGGCGGTTGCGCGTGCACATGATGACTTTGTTTGCTGTGCGGTGATTCCTCCATTCGTCGTCCGGTGCCGTGATGAGCGTTGCCCCAACATGGGGCTCCTTACCTATATGTATGCCCCAGTTGCCGCTGCCCGGGAGTCTCGAAACGTGGGCCATGTGTCCCATGTTTGCGTTGGCATGGCCTATCGTTCGTCATAGAAATCCGCGATGGCCAGGTGCGCTGACGCCCATGTGCTTATGGGCTAGACTTAGCACCATTATGTGATCGATGCGGTCGGTCGGCGGTTGCCACCCGACCGATGTATATGACTTGAAGGTGCATGCGTATGAGCCAAGAGATGATGGACAAGACCTGCCGCGGGTTTGCCGAGGCGCTTGCCGCGCGCGAGCCGGTGCCCGGCGGCGGCAGCGCGAGCGCCTTTGTGGGTGCGCTGGGCGCCTCGCTGTGCGGGATGGTCGCGCGCTACGGCGCGACCAACCCCGCGCTTGCCGATCGCGCGGATGACCTGACGCGCGCGTTTGCCCAGGCTGATGAGCTGGCCCAGGAGCTTGTCGAGTTGGTTGCCGAAGACGTTCGTGCCTATGGGCAGGTGTCCGCGGCGTACGGTATTCCGCGTGGCGATCCGGCTCGAGCGACCGCGATTCAGGATGCGCTGCATGTGGCCGCTATGCCGCCGTATCGCATTATGGATGCCTGCGGGCGTGCACTGGCGCTGCTCGAGGACATGGCCGACAAGGGTTCGCGTCAGCTGCTGTCCGATGTGGCGTGCGGCGCCGTGTTCTGCCGTTCTGCTATGCAGGGCGCGAGCTTGACGCTCTTTGCGAACACCACGTCTATGAAGGATCGCGCTCGTGCTGAGGAGCTCGAGACGGCGTGTGATGAGTTGCTCGACATGTGGTTGCCGCGCGCCGATGCGCTGGCGCGCCGCGCCGCCGACGCTGCAAGGAAGAGAGGGTAGCCATGGCTGAACTGCTGAAGGGTGCTCCCGTCGCCCGCGCGTTGACTGAGGAACTTGCTGCTCGCTGCGCAGCCCTGCGCGAGCGAGGCGTTGTTCCGACGTTGGCTATCGTGCGTGTGGGCGAACGCGAGGACGACCTATCCTACGAGCGCGGTGCGCTCAAGCGCTGCGAAAAAGTGGGGATTGAGGCTCGTCGCGTTTTGCTTTCTGCCGATGTTTCGCAGGACGAACTGTTGACGGCCATTGAGGACATCAATACCGATTCGTCTGTTCATGGCTGTCTGATGTTCCGCCCGCTGCCCGCCGGCCTTGACGAGGATTCGGTTGCCGCAGCACTCAATCCTGCCAAGGACGTTGACTCCATGACGCCGGCTTCGCTGCTCACCACGCTTTCGGGGCGCGGCGAGGGTTTTGCCCCCTGCACAGCCGAAGCCGTGCTTGCTTTGCTGGATCATTACGGCGTTGAGCTGGATGGAGCTAAGGTTGCTGTGGTCGGGCGCTCGCTGGTGATCGGGCGTCCTGTTGCCGCCATGCTTACGGCGCGCAATGCGACCGTGACGACGTGCCACACGCATACGCGCGACCTTGCTGCCGAGTGCCGTGCTGCCAACATTGTGGTTGCGGCCGTTGGACGCGCGCGTACGATTGGCGCGGATGCGGTTCGCGAGGGCCAGACGATCATCGATGTTGGCATTAATTGGGACGAGGCCGCTGGCAAGCTGGTCGGGGATGTCGATTTTGATGCTGCGGAGCCGGTTGTTA
>CALJCO010000013.1 GCA_938023905.1 uncultured Collinsella sp.
GTGGTCTTGCCGTGGTCAACGTGACCGATGGTGCCGATGTTAACATGCGGCTTAGTGCGCTCAAACTTCTCTTTGGCCATAAAGCCCTCCTCTTAACAGGTCGTCCCCGGACGGGACTTTGCCTTTATACCATAGTGGCCTCTCAACATACTATTGAGAAGCCACCGTGTTACCTATGGTAGCGGTGACTGGATTCGAACCAGTGACGCCACGGGTATGAACCGTGTGCTCTAACCAACTGAGCTACACCGCCGGATGGAGCCTGCAACCAGACTTGAACTGGTGACCTCTTCGTTACCAACGAAGTGCTCTACCGACTGAGCTATACAGGCACTTGACGGGTGGGAGCTATAGGATTCGAACCTATGTAGGCAGAGCCAACGGGTTTACAGCCCGTCCCCATTAACCACTCGGGCAAACTCCCAATCGTTCAAGTATCCGCAGGTTCTTTGGTCTTTTGGGCCTCCGCCCCCGCGAACGAAAAAGATAATACGATGCAACCTTGGGGGCTGTCAATGAAAACCTCTAGATACACGGTACCGGGCGTATCTATATATCCGTGACCTGCGTTTTTGTTGAGTTTGGATATGAAGGACCGTGGTTTTGCATGTAGCGGTGACATTTCCCGAGGGAACACTTTGGCACGGTGGAGTACGCCTACAGCATCGACCTTCGATAACGACCCTCTTGCACTATTACATAGGTCGCGATCGGGCTTCCCTGGCTTGATCGAGCGTGGATTTTCTCCCGTTTGAAATCGAGCGTGGACTTTCTCCCGCTTTTAGCGCGGCTCTAAGGCCAAAGTGGCAGATTATCCACGCTCGTTCTCCAGGCGGGAGAACTATAGAGCCGCAACTACTCGGGCCAGGCCAAAGTAGACCCATAGAGCGGCTCCCCCTTGGTGCAGGGGTAGCGACTCAAGTAACACGACGATAGCAAGTCGAAGAAATAAGTCATGGCATATTTCGAATAAACGCCGAGTCGGTCAATTCCGTTTCCCGCATTACCAAGACGATATACACGGTCAAAAGACCTCGATTTGTCATCGTTGCTAAACGCAGTAATTAGAATCTTCCTGCCCGAACGGCAATCAAGATACTCACGCGCCTGTGACGCAAATAGCCCGGAGACCGATACGAGAATTATCAATGACTGCGAAGCGTCTCCCATGTTTTTCAATTCCGCGACGTTAGCCCCAGCAACTATGCGAACTATCTTGCCCGCATAAAACATTTCCTGCTGAAATCGTACGAGATTGGCGCTTACATTATTGGTGCACCAGATTTCAACGTTTTTATGGCCATCAATTTCGTCGGCAAGGTGCTTAATAGCGATATCGGACACGCCGCTTTCAACCTCAGCGAACATCTCGATCATGCGAACGTCGAGCTCTGCCCTGTACTCCTCGTAGCCAAATTCCTCCTCTCGATGGCTTAAGTCGCTTGGAAAGACTGATTGAGTAAATGATTCTTTCAAATCGCTAAGAGACTGGTAGCCCAATCGATTGCAGAAACGACGAACAGCGGAACGGGTCACGAATGCATCGCGGGTTATTGCGGCAACATTGATTTCGCTCGAACGCCTAATGTGAGCGATGAGATATCGAGCGATGGCGGCATCGTTTGACCCAAACTCGCTGTTGATGATGGAGCTAATGCGATTGAGCACATCGAAGTCATTGATATTCACGTGATCCCTCTTTCCGCTCTCCTCGATATTATGGTTCATTTATTGAATCAAACAGCTTTGGTCGTTCTCCTATGATTCAAATCAGTTGACGTCATCTTAATCGTAATTCCGTCACACGTATCCACCGTGTTGAATGATGGAAAGGGGATTCATGGGCAACGTGAACAACATGCCGTTTCTCTGGGGTTCCGCCACGGCGTCTTATCAGTGCGAGGGTGCCTGGAACGAAGACGGCAAAGGCCTCGGCGAGTGGGATTTCTTTAACCACACAAGCAATAAGAACATCAACCATGTTGACGGTGATGTATCTTGCGACTTCTACCATCGCTATGAAGAAGATATCCGCATGATGAAAGAAGGCGGACAAAACACCTATCGCTTCTCTCTTTCATGGAGTCGAATCATCCCCACGGGTATCGGCGAAGTGAATGAAGAGGGTATCGATTTTTATAATCGAGTCATTGATTGCTGCCTCGAAAATGGCATAGAGCCCAACGTTACGCTGTTCCATTACGATCTGCCATTCACGCTTGCTTGCAAAGGCGGATGGCTGAACAACGACATGGCAGAGTGGTTCTGCAAATACGCCAAGATTTGCTTTGAGCGCTTTGGAGACCGCGTCAAAATCTGGGCTACCGTTAACGAGCCGCATTTCTACAGCTACTGCGTAAACATGTTGGGCAACTATCCCCCCAATCGATCGCTCGACGTTCAGTCGTACATGCAGTTTCAATACAACCTGATGCGCGCAAGCGCACTCGCAGTCCGAGCATATCGTCAAATGGGCTACGACGGCATCATCGGCGCCGTCCACGATGGCGGCGTTGTCGAACTCGACCCGGCAACCGAGCACCCTGATGACGTATTTCGATACGCAGACTTTTTCGCCAATCGCATGATTCTGGCACCAGCGCTTCAGGGTCAACTGCCGCCAGAAATGGACGAAATCCTTGAAAAACTTGGCGTCTCGCTCTATCGATCCCCAAATGACGTAGAAGAATTCAGAGACGGTAAAGTCGATTTTATTGGACTCAACGTGTATTGCCGAGAGTATGTAACCGACTGGCACGGTGGAGAGCTTGCCGTTTCGGCGAACAATAAGGGCGGTTCGAGCAAAAAAGTCGAAGGAAAATGCATTGCGCCCTTGTTTGAAAGCGCCCGCGACAGCAATGTTCCCCGCAATAAATGGGGCCGCGAAATACTCCCAAGTTGCATGTATTCAACCATCATGGATGTCCACGAGCGCTATGACGCGCCCCGCATCTTTATTACGGAAAACGGACATGGCGCCTATGAGCAACCAGACGCAGACGGAATGATCCACGATGATGACCGCATCGAGCTTCTGGGCCAGTTCATCGAGCACATGATGAGGGCTAAGCGCGACGGCGCGCGCGTTGAGGGCTACTACCTCTGGTCGACGATGGATCTGTATAGCTGGATCAACGGCTACGAAAAACGATACGGACTTGTCCATATCGACTTCGAGAACAATTTAGAGCGCACCCCCAAAAAGAGCTGGTATTGGTACCGAGACCTTATCTCGAAATATCAGGAGCAGGAAGGCTAGGAGAAAGAGATGAAATATCAGGCAATGTCCGAAACAGTCCTAAAGGCTGTTGGCGGCAAAGAGAACATTACATCGGTAACTCATTGTGCGACGCGCCTTCGCATCGACGCACGAGACACCTCGATCATCGATCTCCAGCTCGCCAAATCGGCCGATCAGGCGCTCGGGGCAGTAGTCAGCGGTGGCCAGCTTCAGGTGATCATCGGCCCCAACGTCACCGAGGCTTACAACGACTTCCTCGACTTCGCGGGAATCGAAGTCGGCGGCGGCGCGGTTGCCGACGATGCCCAAACCGCCAAGGATCTTGCAGAGGGTATCAAAAGCGGCAACACTGCCATGAGCCTGGTTGAGAAATTCGGAAATGTCTCCGCACAGGTATTCATGCCCATCGTCCCGGCGCTCATCGTAGGCGGACTCATTCTTT
>CALJCO010000014.1 GCA_938023905.1 uncultured Collinsella sp.
ACGGCACCGAGCCGTCGCAAGACTTGAAGAAGGGGGAGGCCTCGCGGCCTCCCCCTTTTTTGCGTTTACGGGCTTTTGTCTCACATAGTAGCTGTGTTTTATAACCCTCGTTTGTCGCATCTTCTGTGAACGGGCTACAATAACTTAGTCTGTGCGATATGGAGGTGAACATGGCTGAAGCTGGTATCGGCGTTGATATCGTCGAGATTTCCCGCATGAAATCAATTCTTGAAAAGACGCCGTCGTTTGCTCGGCGTGTGTTTACCGAAGAAGAGCGTGCGTATTGTGATGCATCATCGCGTCCCGCTGCTCACTATGCCAGCCGCTTTGCTTCGCGCGAGGCGGTACTTAAAGCTCTCGGCACGGGTTTTAGTCAAGGCGTTGGTCGCAAGGATGTTTCGGTTACGCGTGATAAACTCGGCAAACCGAAGGCGCTGCTTTCGGGCCGTGCTCTCGAGATCGCTCAAGAACTGGGTGTTGTTGAGGTCGCTCTTTCCATTACGCTTACGGGAGACTTGGCCGTTGCGAATGCCATCGCGATTACCGAAGATGCTCGGCCTAAGCCAAAAGAGGAAAAGGTGAGTACCAAGAAACGCGTTGCGCAGGCATTTAAAGAGGCTCGCTCTGTATTAGATGAGCTCGAGCAGCTGCAGAATTCAGCATTGGCGGAGCACCTGGGCGATGCTTCGCAAGATACGCTAGGAGCATAGATGAAACCGGTTTTGAGTACCGAAGAAGTCGTTCGTCTCGAGGATATCATCGAACGCGAAGGGACTTCGAAGGCCGAGCTTATGGAGCTAGCGGGTGAGTTTGCCGCTAACGAGGTCTTGAAGCTCAATCCCGATCGGGTTCTCGTTTTGGTCGGTTTTGGTAATAATGGCGGCGACGGTTGGGTTGCCGCCGATATCCTGAGCCATAAGGGTGTGGACGTGGATATCGTTTCTCCGGTTGAACCGGATGAGATTCCTGCTGCTCTGGCACGTCATGTTGCTCGTCGTACTGCCGGCCGCGATGTGCACGTTTGCGTCGGCCCCTCGCGTGATGAACTCGAGGTTTTGATCGATAAGGCCGATGTTGTTGTCGATGCCATTTTTGGTACCGGTTTTCACGGGAATCTGCGTGCGCCGTTCTCCATCTGGATTCCTACGGTCAATGAATGCGCCGATTGTGTCGTATCCATTGATGTCCCCTCGGGCCTGATTGCCGAGACGGGCGTTGTTGATGACGACTGCATTCGTGCCGAGCATACGGTGACGATGATTGCGCCCAAGATTGGTTTGTATAGCGCTGATGGCCCTGAGTATGCTGGCGATTTGATCTGCGGCAATCTTTACGACCGTCTTGATGAGGTCATCGATGATGTCGACCACGCCGCCGAGATTGTCGAGCCCGGTGACTTAGTTGATTACTTTGCTCCACTACCTACGAATATCGATAAGTATTCCCGTGGCTCTGTGCTTATTGTCGCCGGATCTGCGCAATATCCTGGTGCTGCCATTATGGCGGCCAAGTCTGCAGCTCGCGCGGGTGCTGGTTACGTGGCAGTTGCGGCTCCTGACGCCTGCGCCAATCTTATTCGCATGGCACTTCCTTCGATTCCCGTCTTTGCTATTCCGTCTGATTCCCGCGGCTCCTTTGGCGCCGCTGCGCGCATGACGGTGTGCGAGATTGCAAAGAAGTACAGCTGCGTACTGTGCGGTCCCGGTATGACGACGTCTGCCGGCGCTATGCAGGTGGTTTCGGGCTTGCTCGAGCTTGATGTGCCGCTTATTTTGGACGCCGATGCGCTCAACTGCCTTGCTAAGATTGCCATTGACGGTATTGATAGTAACCCCGAGATGTATCGTCGCGATCAGCCGTTGGTTATGACACCGCACTATCGTGAGCTTTCGCGTCTGGTTGCCGGTGACGAGGTGAACGACCTTGGTACCGCGATTGCGGCCGCGCAGAAGGTTGTCTGGGCTGCAGGCTCCGACAATCTGGTGGTCATTGCCAAGGGGCCGACGACGGCTATCTGTGGCGTTGAGCGTGTGCTGCTGCCGCTCTCGGGTCCGGCTTCTCTGGCAACTGCCGGTTCGGGTGATGTTCTCGCGGGTATTTTGGCCGGCACGCTTGCCACCATGCGCGACGAGATGGATCGTTGGGAGTTGCTGTATTCGTACGCCGTCGCACTTCACAGCTACGCCGGTTTTGCCGCGGCGACGGAGTATGGTGAGAAGAGCGTCATCGCGACCGATCTTATCGACTTGATCGGTCCTGCCATGGAGCTGGCGGCAAAGGATGCGCTCGAAGATCTGGGAATCATGGACGAAGGGTCGGATGACTAATCATGAATAAAGCCGATTTGACGCGCTGGTCCTGGGTCGAGATCGACCGCGGGGCGCTCCGTCGCAACACGAGGGCCTATAAGAACTTGTTGAATCCGCGTCAGCGCCTGTGCTGCGTGGTCAAGGCCGATGCTTATGGTCATGGAGCTGTTGAGTGTGCCAAGATCATGTATTCGGCCGGTGCCGACATGTTTGCCGTGGCGACGGTTAGCGAGGGCGTTGGGCTCCGTCAGGGCGGGATTACTAAGCCCGTCCTGATTCTAAGTGAGCCGCCTATCGAGGCTATTCCTGCATTGCTCGAATTCGATATCATGCCCTCGGTCTATACGTCCGATTTTGCTCTTGCGTATGGCGAATGCGCCGTCGCGGCGGGCAAGGTGGGCAAGTACCATCTTGCCATCGAGACGGGCATGAATCGTATCGGTGTTCACTACACACAGGTGCTCGACTTTGTACGCGGCATCAGTTTCCATCGCGGCATCCAGTGCGACGGCGTATTTACGCACTTTGCCACGGCCGATGAACCTTCGGGTTGGGACTACAAGCTGCAGTGCCAGCGTTTTACCGAGGCCGTTCAGGCCATTAAGGACGCAGGTTTTGAATGCGGTATCGTGCATTGTGCCAATACGCCGTCCTCGATGCTCGATTCTTCAATGCACTTTGACATGATTCGTGCCGGCATCGGTTTGTATGGTCTGCAGCCATGTGAGCTGAGTGGTCGCGTGATGCAGCTTGATCCCGTCATGAGCGTCCACGCGCGTGTGACGCGCGTGGCGCATCCTGCGATGGGCGAGGGCGTGGGCTACGGCTTTACCTACCGCGTACCGCGCACGCGCGTTCAGATCTGCACCCTTCCGATCGGTTATGCCGATGGCCTTTCGCGTACGCTTTCCAATCGTATGGACGTGCTGTATCGCGGCGAGCGTGTGCGTCAGGTGGGCAATATCTGCATGGACCAGTTTATGGTCGCCATTCAGTCCAACCCGGCGCATGAGATTCCCGAGGCCGAGTATGGTGACGAGATGATCATTGTCGGCCGCGATGGAGATGCCGAGATTACCATGGACGAGATGGCGCGCCTACGCGGCACGATTAACTACGAGGTCGCTTGCGGCTTTGGTATGCGTCTCGACAAGGTCTACGTGTAGGAGTCGCTATGGGCGTCATGCACATCCCCGGCCATAGCCATCAGGCGCCGCGTGAGGTCGCACTCGAGGAGATCGAGGCCGTTCTGGGCGATTGTCACCTTTGCCAGCTTTACCAGTCGCGCCATAACATCGTGTTTGGCGTGGGAAACCCCCACGCTCGCGTGATGTTTATTGGCGAGGCGCCGGGCCGCAATGAGGATTTGCAGGGCGAGCCCTTTGTGGGGGCGGCAGGCGAGGACCTCAACGGCATTTTGTCGCTGGCGGGGCTCAAACGCGAAGACGTCTACATTGCCAACGTGCTTAAGTGCCGCCCGCCGGGAAACCGCAATCCGCGTCCCGAGGAAGTGCTGGCTTGCTCGCCATTTTTGCGTGAGCAGATTCGAAGCATCTGGCCCGATATTATTGTGACGCTCGGCAACCCCGCGACGCACTTTGTGCTAAAGACCGAGATTGGCATTACTAAGCTGCGCGGCAGGTTCCACCAGATGGGGCATTTTGTGGTAATGCCCACGTTCCATCCGGCAGCAGCGCTGCGCGATCCGGCGTGGCAGGAGCTGCTGGAGGAAGACTTTAAGATGCTGGGCGACTATCTGGAGCGACATCCCGCGCCAGAGGACGCCTCGGAATAATAAGGAGCATATATGTCCCTGGAGCGCCTGGGGGTAGGTACTTACAAAACGACTTGCGCTGCCGATACGGAGTACTTTGGCGAGCTAATTGCACCGTGCCTTGAGGACGGCGATGTGCTCATCCTGACCGGTGGCCTGGGAGTGGGCAAAACTCACTTTACCAAGGGCGTCTCGCGCGGGCTGCGCGATGGGCATATGGTTACGAGCCCTACGTTCGCCCTCATGGCCGTTCACGATCAAGGTCGTATTCCGCTGTTTCACTTTGATCTATACCGCCTGGAGCATGCCTACGAGCTCGAGGATACGGGCATTTTCGATGTGCTGGGCTATGAGGGTGCTTGCCTGCTGGAATGGGGCGAACAATTCCAGGACGAGCTGACGGATGAGTATCTTTCGGTGACGCTCAGGCGTGATGAGGGCGACAGCGACGTGCGAACGATAACGCTTGAGGCGCACGGTGACCGCGCAATGGAGCTTTCCCATTTGATTGATAAGGCTGTACAAGATGAGCTTGCATAACGACAACGCGCTGGTGGTGGCGCTCGATACCTCGACTGACATGCTTGCCTGCGCGGCAAGCTGGATTGATGGGCAGACGGGTGAGACGAAGCTCGTGAGTGGCGACCACATGTGTCGCCGTCACGCCAACGTTGAGCTCGTGAATACCGTTGATGGCGTGCTGGCTCAAGCCGGTCTGGATCGCAGCGATGTTGGTTGCTATGTGGTCGGCCGCGGCCCGGGGTCCTTTACGGGTGTGCGCATCGGCATCTCCACTGCCAAGGGCCTCGCGCGTGGTGCCAATGTTCCGCTGCTGGGCGTGTCGACGCTCGACGCTTGCGCTTGGACGGCGTGGAAGGCTGGCGTGCGCGGCAAGCTTGGTATCTTGGCCGATGCTATGCGCGGTGAGGTATATCCGGCGCTGTATATGCTGGTCGATGAGGGTCCCGAGCGTCAATTTGAGCGCGAACACGTGGTCAAGGCCGCCGTGGCGCTCGATGAGTGGCGCCAAGCAGCGGACTGGGGCCAGGTTCAGCTGACCGGTGACGGTCTAGTGCGCTATGGCAAGCTGCTGGGTGAGGACGAGGCCGCCCGCTGCGTGGAGCGCGACCTGTGGTGGCCTTCGGGCGAGGGCTTGCTGCTCGCGCACGCTGCGGGTGACGGCGATCCGGCCCGCGTCCTGCCGATTTACACGCGCCTTTCGGATGCCGAGGAAAACGAGCGCAAGCGTCTTGGTCTTGCCGAGAGTGCGCAGAGCGAAATTACGGGTGTTGCCGATGAGCTCGCCGGTCGTCATCTGCAGTTCCGTCCCATGGGCGCGGCGGATGCCGAGGGCGCAAGCGCGCTGGAGGCTGCCTGCTTTGAAGGTGCCGGACACGAGGCATGGACGCCGGGCATGTTCCTGTCCGAACTGGGCGAGGACGTCGCTGCGCCGCGTAGTTGGTGGGTGGCACACGACGACGGCAAGCTGCTGGGCCTTGCCGGCGGTATGGTCGTGGACGGTGATGTGCAGATTCTGGATGTCGCCGTCGACCCGGCACATCGCCGTGAGGGCATTGCCCGCAAGCTGCTGTCGCATGTGAGCTATGATGCCCAGATGCTCGGCTGCACTACGGCTTCGCTCGAGGTCGAGGACGGTAACGAGGGAGCGACCGCGCTTTATAACGCTCTGGGCTTTACCGAGGCTGGCCGTCGCCGCGGCTACTATGGTGCCGGCAAGGACGCCATCGTCATGACGGCTCCGCTGCCCCTGGTGCTTCCGGTCGATAATGCTTCGCCCGAGCCGACGGCGGCAGAGCAGCGCGTATGGCCGCTGCCTGCGCCTGGGCGCTCCGAGGGGGAGCGTGCCGAAATTGAGCGCCGCCGCCTCGTACTCGCTATCGAGAGCTCCTGCGACGAGACGGCGGTGGCGATTATCGATGCGGATGGCAATATGCTGGCCAACCAGGTGTCGACACAGATTGATTTTCACGCCCGCTTTGGCGGCGTGGTGCCCGAGATCGCCTCGCGCAAACACGTTGAGGTGATTGTGAGTGTCGTGGATGCGGCGCTCGAGGATGCCGCAGCATCGCTTGGTCTTGAGGGTGGAGCCATCGCGCCGAGCGAACTCGCCGCTGTTGGCGTGACGCAGGGTCCGGGCCTGGTGGGTGCTCTGGTAGTGGGCGTCGCCTTCGCCAAGGGCTTTGCCTATGCCGCCGGCAAGCCGCTCGTGTGCGTCAACCATCTGGAGGGCCATCTGTTCGCCAACCTGCTGGCGCAGCCCGATCTCAGGCCGCCGTTTATCTTCACGCTCGTCTCGGGCGGTCATACCATGCTCGTGCACGTGAAGGCATGGGGCGACTACGAGGTACTTGGTGAGACACTCGACGATGCTGTGGGCGAGGCCTTCGACAAGGTAGCCAAGGCGTTGGGTCTGGGCTATCCCGGTGGCCCCATCATCTCCAAGCTGGCCGAGACGGGCAACCCCCGCGCGATCGATTTTCCTCGCGCGCTTAACAGCAGGGGAGACTATCGTTTCTCGCTTTCGGGTCTTAAAACGGCCGTGACGCTCTACATCGAGCAGGAGACCAAGGCCGGGCGCACGATTCACCTGCCCGATCTGGCGGCTTCGTTTGAGGCAGCCGTCTTTGACGTTCAGTACAAGAAGGCCAAAAACGCCCTGCATGCCACCGGATGCAAGGAATACTGCATCGGCGGCGGCGTCTCGGCTAATCCGCATCTGCGCGAGATGATGATCAAGAAGCTTGGGCGTCAGGGGATCCGCGTAACGGTGCCACCGCTTTCGGCGTGCACCGAC
>CALJCO010000015.1 GCA_938023905.1 uncultured Collinsella sp.
GGCGAGCAGGTAGATCTCGGGGTCGGGCTTGCCGTGCGCGACGTCCTCGCCGAAGGTCACCGTTTCGAACTTGTCAAAGAGGCCGACCGTTTTAAGATTGCGCTCGGCCGCAACGCGGCGCGACGACGTCGCAAAGCCCACGTGATAGCCCGCGGCCAGCAGCTCGTCTAGGCACTCTGCGGCGCCGGCCTTAAGCTCCAGGTCGGTCTTGGCCATCTCGGTGTGAAGCTCAATGTTGCGGGCATAAATCGCGTCGGCGGTTTCGCCCTTGCCGTAATGCGCCTCAAGGATGCCCTTAACATCGGCATTCGAACGGCCGATAAACTGATGCGTCAACGCGTCATCAATCTCGATACCCAGCTCGGCAGCACCCACCTTCCACGCCTTCATGTCCAAACGCTCGGTATCGATCAGCGTTCCATCCATGTCAAAAATAACAGCTTTGATCATATCGACCCCTTCATCGGCTTGCGTTACCGCAAATCTACTGCACGTTATAAACTTGTATATAACGTATATATCATATTGCACGTTCGCTATATAGATGGGAGTCTCATAACGAGCGCTCGGTAGGACCATGGTTTTCGGTCGAGTGTCCAGCGGTGAGAAGCGTTTCTGCTTTCAGACACTACCGCACCTGCAAAGGGGCTTCAGGAAGAGCCCGGTGTGCGCATGTCGAGCTACTGCCATATCTCACCCGAGGTCACCCCCTACATCCACGGCAACATGAACAAGTAACCTGCATCCCAATAAGTTGCGGTGGAATAGTTCCTGTTTTGCGGCCCGTCGGGCCCCAACAGGAACTATTCCACCGCAACTGCGTTTTGCGAGCATGGACCCGCAAAGAAAGAAACGGTTTTATTATTGGGCGCGTTTGCCCGGGCAAACGCGCGGCAACGCGCTAAGCGAACATCTTGACGCTCATATCGACGGGATTCGCCGTATAGCAGGACGTGGTCACGAGGCCATCAACGCCAGTCGACGCGTACTCGGCAGCGTTGTCGGGGTGAATCCCTCCCGCCGCAACTAGGGCCACATGGGGATCGATTCCATGCAGCTCCTCGACGAGCGGCCCCAGCTCGGCAACCGACACTTTGTCGAACTGAATACCGTCGACGCCCGCCTTCACCAGCCTGCGAGCATCATCGGCGCCCGCCTCGACAAACAGCTTTTTCTCGATGCAGCGTCGACGAATCTGGGGCAGAAGCTCAATAAACGCATCGAGTCCCGTCGCTCCAGAAGGCGCTGTCATAAACCTGGTATGGTTGTCGAACACCAGCACGGTCTCGGAAAGGCCCATGCGATGCGGAAACGCTCCGCCCGCAACGATCGCCTTGGTCAGCAGATCTCTATTGCCCGGCGTGCTCTTTCGCGTCGTCAGCACCTCGCACATGGGATTGGCCGCATGCGCAGCGTCGACCATTTTGCGCGTCTTGGTTGCCACAGCCGAGTAGTGGTCGAACATATTTAGGCCGACTTTCCATAGCAGATGCAAATTGGCGGCCGAACCGCGTACGCGCATAAAAGATTGCCCGGCTTCAACCTTGGTTCCCGAGGGCTCAAACCACTCGACCGTCAAGTTCAGCATAGTGGCCACACGCGCAACCTCCTCCGTGCAACAAAGCACACAGTTCTCGCGTGTGTAATACTCCATCGCACCGAGCGCCTCACCGATTCCCAGGATATGCGTCGTAAGATCGATATAGGGGACATCCTCGGCGATAAGCTCCTCGAGCCGCGCGTCGCTTATACGGATAATGTCGGACATGGAGCCTTCTCTCTCGCGTTGTTCTCAGCAAAAAAAGCGTGCCGCTTTTCCAGCCTATACGGTACAACCTCATCAGCAGCGTTTGCCCCGCATCTTACGCATTCTGCCGAGCAAACGTCCTGCGGCGTCTCCCGCTAGACTGATTAACCTGCTGAAAAGGGACAGGTTTATTTTGGCAGGTTTTATCTGGGGAAACGCAGACAGGGCCGCGACGCCTATAGCGTCGCGGCCCTTTTCCTTGGAGAAGGATCGATTAATGGAACGGAGAGCCCGTTCTAGCCCTCGAGCCCGGCGTTGATGAGCTCGGCAATCTCGACAGGATCGGTGCTTTCGCGCACCCTGTCACGGAAGCCGGCATCCATCAGCATCACGGCAGCCTTGGAGAGCAGACGCAGGTGCGTGGTTCCCGCTTCGCCGGCGGGCACGTACAGCGCGAGCGCCACATCGACGGGCACGCCATCAAAGCTCGGCCACTCAACAGGCTCGGACAGCTTGAGCACGGCCACGCCCGGCGTATGGATCGCATCGCTCTTGGCATGCGGAACGGCAAAACCGGCGACGAGGCCAGTCTCGGCCTCGTTTTCGCGAGCAATAAAAGCCGCCTCTACAGCAGACGCGTCATCGGCAAAACCAAGCTCAACAGCCTGCTCGGACAGATAATGCAGCGCGTCCTCGCGCGAGGCGGCGGCATAGCCAATCGTCACTTGGTTGGCAGATACAAACCCCATGGAAAGCCTTCCTTACAACACGGACCTGACCGCAGCTTCGATGCCGTCGGCGTCCAAACCGTACTTATGCAGCAAATCGACCGCAGGGCCGGACTCGCCGTACACATCGCGCACGCCGACGCGACGCATCGGCACTGGATGCTGCTCCGCGAGCACCGAGGCAACGGCCTCGCCAAGACCACCGATAATCGAATGCTCCTCGGCGGTGACCACGCGACCGGTCTTCTTGGCGCTGGCAACCACCAAACGCTCATCGAGCGGTTTGATCGTATGCATGTTGATGACCTCAGCATCGATGCCGTCGGCAGCGAGCGCCTCGGCAGCAGCGAGTGCCTCAGCGACCATGAGACCGCACGCGACGATCGTGACATCAAAGCCCTCCCGTACAACAACACCGCGGCCGATCTTGAACTCGTAGTCCTCGTGATCGTTGATGACCGGTGTTGCCAGGCGGCCGAAGCGCATGTAGACCGGCCCCTCAAACTCATAGGCGGCGCGCACACAGGCGCGGGCCTCGACATCGTCGGCGGGAACGACCACCGTCATACCCGGAATCGTACGCATGAGTGCGATATCCTCGCAGCACTGGTGCGTGGCGCCGTCCTCGCCCACCGAAATGCCGGCATGGGTGGCGCCAATCTTGACGTTGAGGTGCGGGTAGCCAATGGAATTGCGGACCTGCTCGTAGGCGCGACCGGCGGCAAACATCGCAAAGGTGCTCGCAAAAGCAACGCGGCCCGTGGTCGCGATGCCGGCGGCAAGACCCATCAGGTTGCTCTCGGCGATGCCGGCATCGTAAAAGCGCTCAGGATGGGCAGTCTTAAACTTACCCGTCTGCGTAGCGGCAGCCAGGTCGGCATCGAGCACTACAAAGTCATCGTGCTCATTGCCCAGCTCGACGAGTGCCTCGCCGTAGCTTACGCGCGTGGCGACTTTTTTGACCTCTGCCATTAGAGTTCCTCTCCTGCTGCCGCGAGCTCGGCCATGGCCTGCTCAAACTGCTCGTCATTGGGCGCCTTGCCATGCCAGCCAACCTGGTTCTCCATAAAGGAGACGCCTTTGCCCTTCACCGTCTCGGCGATGATAGCGACGGGCGCGCCGGTCACCTCGCGAGCTTCGGCGAAAGCCGCCTCAATCTGCGCCATGTCGTTGCCATCGGCTAGCTCTATCACATGCCACTTAAAGGCGCGGAACTTGTCGGCAAGCGGCATGGCCGAGTTGACTTCATCGATCGTGCCGTCAATCTGCAAGCCGTTGTGGTCGACGACGGCAACAAGATTGTCGAGCGCATGGTTGCCGGCAAACATAGCCGCCTCCCACACCTGGCCTTCCTCGCACTCACCGTCGCCCAGCAACGTGTAGACACGGTAGCTGTCGCCCCAGTGCTTAGCGGCAAGCGCCATTCCAACTGCAGCAGAGATGCCCTGACCGAGCGAGCCGGTTGTCAGGTCAACGCCAATGGTCTTGCTGCGGTCGGTATGCGACGGGAAATTCGTGTTCGGCTGGTTGAGCGTGTACGCGCTCTCCATCGGGTAATATCCCTTGAGACCGAGCGTCGCATACATGACCGGGCCGCCGTGTCCCTTGGACAGAACGAACCAGTCGCGGTCCTCCCAGCGGGGATTC
>CALJCO010000016.1 GCA_938023905.1 uncultured Collinsella sp.
GCAAATGCCGTCCACCGTCCGCACCGCGCGTGCGCCTACGGACCTTAAACCGAACCTCATACGAGCCAAGAAACGCGATGACGAACGAGCCCACCGCCGCGAGGGCGGCGAGCGCGTTAAGGAATTTCAGCATTTGGGGACCTCCGATCGAGTCGTCGGCCGCCCGCGCACGGGATGCGTCGCAAAGCTATTTTACTGCGAACGCTCGCATTTTCAGCTGGTAAACGCAATATTAGCAAACATCTGTTCGATAAGCAGACGTTCGATCTTTCGGGTAATGGAGCCTGACTACACTGCCAAAAAAACGGGGCAGACTCCAGTGCGGAGTCTGCCCCGAAAAGAGAATGGCAAAGCAAGAACGTCAATGGACGAGAAAAGTGTCCGCAAGTCTCATGGCCATCGCATCCCACCTGCCAAAGGGATGGGTGAGCGAGCGTTACTCCTGCTCGGACTCCTCAGCCTGCTTACGGCTGCGGATGAGGTGCGCCACGCCGATGACGAGCACCGCGCCACCAGCGATCCAAGTGAAGGTCACGCCGTTGAGACCGGTCAGCGGGAGGCCAGAGCCCTTCTTGTTCTTAATCGTGAGGGGAATGGTTGCGCCATTTGCATCCTTAATGACGGTCATCTCCTTATTGTTGGAGCTGACCGTAAGCGTATCCAACTCACCATTATTCTTGTAGGACGGAGTTACCGTGATTTCAAATGGGGCGACGGTGTTGTAGCCAGTGGGCGTAGTGGTCTCAGTAATCTGGTATGTACCGGTATCAAGGCCGGGAATATAGACCTTGCCGTCATCGAGTTGCGTCTTGAACTCATATGCCTGGCTCTCTTCGACAATTTCGCCGTTTTCACCAAGCCACTTGTTATCCAAAGTGGCCTCGTCACCTCGAATAACCTTAACCTTAAAGCCCGCCTGGAGATTCTTTCCCGTGAGTGCGCTCCCGGTGTCCTTATCGGTCTTGGTGACATCGAGACGGAAAACGTGATCCGTCACAACATCGATCTCGGATTTACCGGTACCTTCGGCCATGGGGTTGTTGGAGTACTCGAGATAGACCTCGTTTTTATTACCGGGAGCTTCATAGCTAGCCTTGCTATTGAGTTCGGCCTTGTAGAAGACAACGATTTGAGTTTTAGCATCGATATTAAGAAGATCGCTTTCATTAGCCGCAGTAGCCGACTTCAACCCCTTATCATTAAAACTCACCGTCAGAGTATTATTATTGTCCTCAGCAGGCTCAACCACGGTGTAGCTATTCTGATCTATCTTGGTATAGCTCTCGTTATTCAGCGCATAAACCTCGAGCGAGCCCTTAGCATAAGTAAGGCCCTGCGAAAGGGTATCCGTAAACTTGTATGCATAGGAATCATAGGTGGCGTAGTTGTCTGCAATCGTGCCGGTGAGCTTGTAGTTCACCTTCTGGCCGATCTGGGAGTCGGCGTAATCTTCCCAGTCAGTCTGGTCAGTAATGTTGACGCCCTTCACCTTGGAGTCATTAAGGACCTTTTTCTCGACCGTGGGGATGCTGGTCTTCTCGGTGACTGTTACGGGCTCACCACCCACGATAGCGAAAATCGGAGAGGTGCCAGTGTTCGGCCTACCCGCCTTAAGGCCGTCCGACACGAACAGGTAATAGCCATCGCCGTAATGACCATCGGAAGTGATGGCCGGACGCGTCCACGAAGTGTCCACCGGAATTCCGTTTCCCGCAGGAGTCTCGTCTGTTACCGCAGCCGCAATTGCATACAGTACATCCCCGGGAGCAACCCGCGTGCCTTCGCTGCTGCTTGCCGAGCTGGCGTTAGTATCCGTCACATTGTTAGAAAGCCACTCGGCAACAACCGGAGCAGTGGCATCTGCAGCGAGTGCCTTGGTGGAATCCGCCTTCACAAGCTCTTTGTACTTGGTAGACCCCTGAATAGCAGCAATCACCTTGGATCCGATAGTCGTGCTTGACCATTCAATATCGGAGGCAACTTTACCTTTGTCCTTCTCATCAACGACTTTGGCCTTGAAAATCTGATAGGCCTTAAACGTATTGTCCTTGTTGTCCTCGGCAATCTTATTGATCGTAATGCTGTTGGCCGGTGCCGCCTCCGCCGCAAACGCCATCGTGACCGGGGCCATCACTCCGCCGAAGCTCAGGGCTGCGGTGAGGCCGGCGGTTACTGCCAGGCGTGCGATGTTCTTGCTCATGCTCATCTTCTTTTCCTCCGTTTTCCAGTTGGTTCTCATTCGATCGGTCATCATCTGTCTGTATCTTAGCATCTACTTCGCTACGTCTCGCCCCGCTCTCTGTGGGGCTGCCAGCTACTCTTTATGGCTGCCACCTCCCCGCTTGACCAGGAGCGCGACCACGAGGAGCGCGGCTCCGGCGACCGCTGCGGCGGCCGCGGCGTACATTGCCATATCGCCAGTCGAGGGCATAAAGCCTCCGGTGGTAATGCTGGGGGGTGTGCCGGTGGGCGTGTTGATGAGCGACGCCTCCAGGCTGCCCGTCGACCCGTCCGCGCTGTCGGCGCGCAGGGGCGACTCGGCCGTGATGGTGAGTTTGGGCTTGGCAGCGGCCACCTGGTCGACGTCCAGGCCCTCGGCCTTGACCGTCACGCAGCGCGTGCCCTCAAAGGCGGTGTAGCCCTTGGGCGCCTTGAGCTCGCGGACCTCCAGCTTGCCCGAGTCCACGCCCGAGACGGTCACGCGGCCGTCCTCGCCCGTGGTGACGGTGACCTTGCCTTGCGCATCCCACGTGCCGTCGGCCGCAAGCGTGCGACCGCGGTCGTCGGCGATGCTCAGGACCGCCCCGGGCAGTGGCTTGTCGCCGTCGCTGCCGCGCTTGGTGAGTGCGAGATCCCAGGTGTAGGCGCACGCGTCGTCGCTCGGCGTGCGGGTGAAGCCGGCGTCGCCGGACTGGTCGGCAAGAGGAGAGCGCGGGTAGCGCAGGTAAACCTCGTTGGGGTTGCCCTTCGCGATGCCGTGGTTGCACGCGCTGTTGAGCGGCGCGTTGTACACGGCGATCACGCGGGCGCCCGCGGTAAAGGCGTCGGCCCCGCCGAGCGCGGCGACCAGGTCGCCGGTGCGCACGGTGAAGGTCTTGCCGTCGGCCGCTACCTTGGTGGCGCACTGGGCCGTGATGTCGGTCCAGCCCTTCGCGGGCTCGGTGCCGACGCGGCCGTCCTTACCGGTCGAGACGGCGTCGAAGCCGCCGTCCGCGCCCGCCGCCACGTATACGCGCATGCTCGCGGCCACCTTGGAGGGGTCGAGCCCCGCGCTCATGGTGTCGACGAACTGCACCGCGTAGGTGTCGTAGGCGGCAAGACCCGCGGGAATCGTGGCCGAGAGGCGCCAGTACAGGTCGTCGCCGACCGTGGCGTCGGCGGCCTTGCCCCAGGCGGCGGTGCTGTCCTCCAGCACATGCTTGGCCACCTTGGGAGTGGCGGCCTTGGGCTTGACGGTGACGGCGCTGCCGCCGACCAGAACCATGACCGGCGCGGTGCCGGCCTCGTTCTGGGAGATGGCGTCGTCGTCGGCGACGATGAGCCAGTAGCCACAGGGCAGCTCGGCCGCCGTGCCCGCGTTGAGGGCCACGGACACGGCGCCAGAGCTCCGGAGGGAACGAGCGAGCTGTGCGCTCAGCGCGCTCGTAAGGTGGGAATCGGTGTTGAGCCGCTCGGCAGCTTCCTGCGCGGTGGTCTGGGAATTGGGCATACCAGCGCTATGCAGCACAGGCAGCACGGCGTCGCGCACGGCGTCGCTTGCCCAGACAAGGTCGGTGGCGATTTTGGCATCGTTGTCGTCATCGATGACGTTGGCGCTAAAGATCTGGTAGGCGTTGTAGCTGCGCGCCACGGTACCGCCCACCGTGATGGATCCGGTCGTACTCGGCGCGGCCTGCGCGGATGCGGGGAACACAACCGCGCAGATGCCGATCAGGAGGGCAAGCAGCGCAAACAAGATCGGGAAGGAGCAAACTTTCTTATTCACGACGCTCACCTCCCTTCGCGCTCGCCTTGCGACGAACGTGCATCCAGGCCGCAGCGACGCAAAGCATCGCCGCGCCGGCAAGGTACGTCAGAGTGACGCCCGACATACCAGAAAGGGGCAAAGAGGTGGAGTAGGTGTTGATGAAGGTGGGGATGGAGGTGTCGGTGAGGTCGCGGGGCGAGCCGTTGGTCACCGGCTTGCCGTCGCGATCCTGAATCTGCTTGTAGGTCGCATTGACGTTGATATGGTGGTCAGAGTCGTCAGTCGCGTTGACCGTAATCTTATAAATCGACTTGTCGTACGTATAGTTCGTAAACGGCGTGGCTGGCTGCTGCTCGCGAACGTAATAAGTAAAGGTCTTGCTTGCACCGCGGCCAGTGGAGTCAGTCGGAAGTTTGTTGAGTTGATCGAGTTTGTACTCGATCTTGTCGAAGCTCAGGGTCTGGGACTTGCCGCCGTCGGCAGTGGTGATAATCTCGCCCTTGGGGTTGGTCACAACCGTCTTGGCATTTTTGAAGTCCGCGTTATCCGCAAACTCGAGCGTAAACTCCTTCATCTCGCCGCCCTTTACGACCTTGGTCACCTTAGGAGTCCAGGTGCCGGTAGAGGTGTACGGAGTGTACTTGTTGGTGAAGGTCTTTTCCCCGCCGGGGCCGTTAATCGAATAATAGCCTTGGTCGTCCTTTTCCAGCGAGTTAGTTGAATCTCCCGGACTCACGCTTGTGATCGTGTAGTTGTGAACGTAAAGAGGAACGTCCGAGTTTGGATTTTCCCTGCTCGGCACCTTCATGAGTAGCGTTTGGTTGTCCTGAACCGTCACCACAATCTTGTACACGGCTGGGTCGTACGTGATGTCGAGATCATTGCCAGCATTTTCGACCAAGTAGTATGTAATCTTGTTAGCCTCAACAGTCTTATCAATGAACTGTTCGCCAAGGTCAAAGGTGATGTTACCGTCCGCATCATTCTTGGCGGTTCCGACCAAGGTGCAGCCGCCACTGTTGAATGTCTTGTCATTCCAAAAGGGCTCCGTCGCGCCATCCGAATCCTTACGGTAGATCGAGAAGGAGAACTGGTCTTTGGCGAGCGCTATGCTTTCCTCGGTCTGCTTATTTTTCATTTTCAGCGCCTTGGTTGCCTTCAGCCTAAGGCTCGGATAGACATACGTATCCGCAGGCACGCCCAAGTACAGGTCGCCGTTCGACATGATGCCGCCGCCATGGTTCCAGGAATAATTGCCCGTGATGAAGGTTGTCGCGGCTGTCTGCGCGGCAGTTGCCGCGGCGTCTCCAGCTTGAACACCCGAGCTCAGACCGATGCTGTTATATACCTGCACGCCACCGTTAGCAGGGATAGTAATGGCTTGCGTAAGCTCTTTACTTCCCGAGTATTCGGCGTCACCGCCGCCGAGCATTTTGCCAATCACTGCCGCGATTGGCTCGCGGTGACCCTCCGCTGCAAGGAAGAAATCGGCGTGACCGTTTTCGCGAAAGTCAGAACTATTGTAGGCGTCAGTATCCTGGTTCTTTTTGCGGACAAGGCCTTCGTAGCCACCAGCGGATAGGTGAGGGGTGCCTTCATTGCCGCTATTATTCGTAGAATCATAATTATCTTTTGCCTCATGCTGATCTTTGGCAGACGTATTGCCAAAAATCGCTGTGCCGTAGGTGTTCGTCACCAAGGTCTTGCCCGTCGGGCAAACCGCAACGCCGCCACCGTAGCCACCGGCCTCATTGCTGCTTATATAGGAGTTATAGACAAATAGCCTGCCCGCATTAGATGCGGTATCCGAATCGCCCTGGACAAAGATACCGCCTCCGCCCCAGTCAAAGCGAGACATGCAGGAGTTATTAGTGATATAGACTGGAGTAGATTTTGACGCACCTTCTATCATCGCATCAACCATCTGGCCCACGCGAATGCCAGCACCCTCGGAACGGTTGCTCACATTTGCGGCAATAGTTCCCCCCGTAATGTTGAGCCATGCCATTGTCTCGCGAGAACTCGCCCCGTGTCGATCGACATCGGTAATGTAAACGCCGCCGCCTGCTTCCTCAGAATAGTTGCCCGTGATCTGGCCGCCCGAAATGGTGACATGAGTACCGTTTCTAGCGGCAAGTCCAGCGCCGCCATGATCGCCATAACCATCTTGGCCACAGAAATTGGCATATTTATTGTTAGTGATGTAGCCACCGGAAACAGTGACGCTGCCGCCTTCGGCCATGATGCCGCCGCCGAAACCAGTGCCAGAAGGAAGTGTGCTGTTGCCGGAGATTACGCCACCAGTTATGGTGACCGTGGAACCTCCAGCATACACACCGCCGCCACTAGGAGCGCTGTTGCCGGCAATTACGCCACCGGTCAGTTTTAGGGTCGAGGCCTTACCTTTATCGTTGGACACCTTAATGCCCGCGCCCGCACCCGAGCTAGAAGCGCCACACACATAGCCACCGCTCATGTTGACGGTAGAGCCGTTCTCGGCATAGATGAGGTTGCCAACATTGCAATTATACTGTTGGGTAATTACACCGCTATCAAGATTAAACGTACCGCCCGCATAAACGTTGATGAGCCTCATCGTGGAGCCGGCAGCGGTACCCACGATGGCACCGTTGATGCTGACCTCGTGCCTATAGAGAGTCTCGGTTGTCCCCGTACCGTTCGGCGTCGATTCGGTCACGTAATACGTGAGTTTGGTCGGAATGCCAGAGCTGGTGTCGTAGTCCATCGAGGCAACTCGCCCATTATTGCCGCCATCCGAAGTCTGCTTTTGATCAGACCCTTGGTTAGAATCTTTAACTGTAAGCGCCGCGTTATTGGTGATGTTGAAGAGCGGCTTATTTGAATTGTCGCCCGAATGCGTGATTTTATGGCCGCTTAAGTCCAGCGTTATATTGCTGCCGCTCTTCTCAAGTTTGATTTCGCCGGGATAGTCGATATCGTTCGCAAGCTCAAAGCTAACAGCTTGATTTTCCCCAACGCCCTGAAGCTTATCTCGCAATTCACCGCCATTAGCAATAGCCGTGGCTGCTTCTTCGTTCTCCGCAGCTTCTTCGGCTACCGAGACAGTGCCATCGTCGACCGCTTCATTATCTTCTGCCTGCGACTCGTCCTTGGGCTGCTCCTCCGGTTGGGCATCGCCCACGCCGTTTTCGGCATCGTCACTATTCTGGTTTTCGGTATCCCCGTTTTTGGTGTTTTCTACATCAGTAGACTCACTTGAAGAATCCCCCGTCACAGTTTCTTCGGTAGAAACCGTCTGGGCATCGTTGGCAATAGCCTGCGAGATCGGGGGCATGACGAGCGACAGCACCAGGCTCAACACGGAGGCTCCGCACAAAACGCCTGCCAGTACACGGCGCGTCGCTTTATTACTCTGCTTAGATTTGTCCGAATTCGCTTTCATCGATGTCTCCTCCCCAAGAGACCGCGATCTTGCTCTTTCCCTATCAAACGTATCTGCGCAATCTGTAATTGCGCTCGCTAAGTGATGCAATTATAACGATTGTTTAAACATCTGAGCAGCAAAACCGACATTTTTGTGCAAGTTCTTAATTCTCCTTGATTATCAACTTTATCCGAACACCTCCCACATTCATCCGTACATGTGC
>CALJCO010000017.1 GCA_938023905.1 uncultured Collinsella sp.
ACTTGCAGCGACGGACCTCGGGACGCTCTTACACCACGTCTGCGCGCGCCACCGCTGCTGCCGACGAGGTCTAATACTTTTCCGAGAAGTGAACGAGCTAAATCGGACCCTCGAAGCATCGACACTTTAGAGGTGCCGTTTCCTGCGGTTTCGGTGCCAGAATCCTGCGTTTATGCCGTTGAAAAATGCGGATGCTCCAGGGGCCAAAAAACAGACGTTCACTTCGCGGAAAAGTATTAGACCTCAATAGCGGGGGATGGGGTGCCGGTGCAAAACGGCGTCAAGGGTTGGTCGAGCAGGCGGTTTCTCCATTGATGTCCGCACGACATGTGACACTTACCCTGCCGCCCTGCTGTGCCGCGGCGGCACGTACCTGAACAACGGCCCTCTAAGGAGTTCGATATTGATGAGTGACAACGCAAAGCATCTCGCAAAGAAGTGCGTCAAGGACGCGGGGCCGTGCCTCGCGCTGTGCGCAGCCGGCGCAGCGGTCGCGCTGTTGGCTGTTCTGGGGCCATTCGACGTGCTCCGAAGTGCCAGTTCCCTGCACGTCATCATCGCCCTTGCCGGTGCCATGATGACCGGCGGCGTGCTCGATCTGATCTTTTGGGTGTTTGACCCGTTTGGATGGAAGAACGAGGGGTAAGCCCTAAGGGATGGAAGGGCTGGAACGGTTAGCTTAGTAATCGTGCAGAATGCGGGCTAGCGACTTGCAGGGAAGTGGTGATCCGATGACGGTCTATGTGACGGGCGACATTCACAGTGGGCTCGACATGCAAAAGCTGCGCGACTGGGAGCTTGGGGATAGTCTGACGAGTGACGACTATCTCATCGTCGCCGGCGACTTTGGCTTTCCCTGGGATTTCTCTGCCGAGGAGTGCGCCGATATTGCTTGGCTGGAATCGCGTCCCTATACCGTGTTGTTCGTCGACGGCAACCACGAGCGTTTCGATCACTGGGCGGAGCGCCCCATGGAGTTGTGGCACGGTGGGCTGACGCAGCGCCTGTCGGATGCCTCGCCCATACGGCGACTGACGCGTGGCGAGGTTTTTGAGCTCGACGGCTCAACGATCTTTACCATGGGCGGCGCCACGAGCGTGGACAAGGAATACCGCATTCCGTATTCCAGCTGGTGGCCGCAGGAGCTTCCGGACGAGCGCAACTTTGAGGAGGCGCGGGCAAAGCTCGACAGCGTGGGCTGGACGGTCGACTACGTGATCACCCACACCTGCTCTACGCGCATGCTTTCGTCCACGCTTTATCCAGCGCCCGGCTGGAATTGCCCCTCCGTTGATCGGCTTACGGCATTTTTCGATGAGCTGGAAGACCGCTTGGACTACAAGCGCTGGTACTACGGGCATTTTCATCGGGATACCAACCCGGCCGAGCGTCACACCGTGCTCTACGACTGCATCGTTCGCTTGGGCGACGAACTCCAGTCCTGGGATGTTGCGTAGAGGCGGGGTGGCTGGCTACTCGACCGTTACAGTGATGTTCTCCCGATGCGCGCGGATGACGTCCCAGCTAAAGTGCTCGACCAGCTGCTCGGCGGTACGCGGCGTGGTGTCCGGCGCGATGCCTGTTTGCCCGGCGAGCCATCCCAACAGTGCCTCGGGTGTGCCAAAGCGGGTGCGGAGCTCGCCCAGGTCCAGATCGCAATCGCGCTTGGAAAGGCGGCGGCCGTCCGGCGACATGAGCAGCGGAATGTGCGCGTAGCGCGGTGTGGGCAGTCCCAGCAGATGTTGCAGATAGATCTGGCGCGTCGTGGAACCAAGCAGGTCGCATCCGCGTACGATCTCGGTGACGCCCATGGCAGCGTCGTCGACCACCACGGCCAGCTGATAGGCAAACACGCCGTCGCTGCGGCGCACCAAAAAGTCGCCGCACTCGGTGGCGAGTGCCTCGCATTGGGCTCCGTACGTGCGGTCCACGAATTCGATCACGTCGCCGGCGAGGTCGTCGACGTCGGGCACACGCAGACGCGTGGCCGGAGCGCGCAGGATGCTGCGGCGGGCAACCTCCTCGGCAGAAAGGCCTCGGCAGGCGCCGCGGTAGATGGGCGTGCCGTCGCTCGCGTGCGGCGCGCTTGCGGTGTGGAGCTCGGCGCGCGTGCAAAAGCAGGGATAGGTGAGGCCGGCGTCTTGCAGCTGGTGCAGGGCGTCCTCGTACAAGTCCAGGCGATCGTGCTGGTAGTAGGGGCCTTCGTCCCACTCAAGCCCCAGCCAGGCTAGGTCGTCAATCAATTGGGCGGCAAGTTCCGGGCGCTTGCAGCGATCGTCCAGGTCCTCGATGCGCAACACGATGCTGCCGCCCTGGCTGCGGGCCGAAAGCCACGCGCACAGGCAGCTGAACACGTTGCCCAGGTGCATGCGGCCCGAGGGCGACGGGGCAAAGCGGCCCACGACCGGCGCGAGGGCGGGGGCGAGCTTGCTGTTGGGCGCCGTCGACATGGCCACGGCGGGTGTTGCTATGTTGCATGCGTTGATATCCATGCGGACGAGTATAGCGCGGGGTGAGGTGAGGGGGCGTCGTCGATGCTCGCGAGTTGCCGAGGCTGCGTGTTGTGCGCGGCGGGCACCGACTCAACACTTCGATTACCGCCCCAAGCTCAGCCCCTTCAACCCCTCAAACGACAGAAACCCCGGCAGCTCTTCGCAACTGCCGGGGTTTCCGCGGAAAAGGGGGACATGATCCTCAAGCGAACGGCAAAGGGGCAAACCGTTTTCGCTCAACTGCTTTATGCCCCTCGCTCGCCGGCTTAATCGGCTCACGCCGCGCCCACACAAAGCCGCTACACCTGTGACGGAGCTATGAAGTGGTGTCTATGCCGGAGCGGGCTATGCCAAGGAGTATCCCAGATTGCCGGCAGATAAGGAACGTCCCCAGGTGCCGGTCGCGGGCGTGACTTTCGTCCCGTTTAATACTCCGCTGACCTAGATGTTCGTCACATGAACCCGCAAACGTGGGACAATGACGCTACTGGTATCACAGACAAAGGATGTGCCTATGAACGCCCCCGTTGCCAAGACCTGTCGGCAGCGCTGCCCGTTTGCGCGATTTGCTTCCATTTGCGCGCTCGTCGCGTGCGCGCTGCTGCTGTTGCCCGCCGTTGCACGTGCCGACGGGTATTCCATGACCCAAACCTACATCAGTGCCACGGTCGAGGCCGATGGATCGCTGACCGTTGTCGAGGGACGCCAGTTTGATTTCGACGACGACATCAACGGCGTGTTTTGGGAGATCAATACGGGCTCCAACCAGCAGGGCGGCACGGCGGGCGTCGACGTGCTGAGTGTCGAGGAAGAGGACACCGCGTTTAACAAAGTCGATAGCGCGAACAAGGGCGACTCTGGCGTCTACACGGTCGAGCAGACCGGTGACGGCGTAAGGATTAAGGTGTTCAGCCCTCACGAGAGCGGCGACAGCGCAATCTACTACGTGAGCTACACCATGACCGGTGCGGTTATGAACTGGGCCGATACCGCCGAGCTCTACTGGAAGTTCGTGGGTGACGGCTGGTCTGCGGATTCCGATGACGTCGAGATGGAAGTGTGCTTCGCGAATGCCGCTGCCGGGACGGCGGCCGTCAAGGGCGATAACTTCCGCGCATGGGGCCATGGTCCGCTGACGGGCGACGTGTCGCTCGATGAGGACGAGCCCATGGTCACCTATACCATTCCCTGCGTGCACCAGGGCGAATTCGCCGAGGCACGCATCGCCTTCCCTAGCGACTGGGTGCCGCAGCTTGCCGCCTCGGGCGAAGAGCGCATGTCAACGATCCTGAGCGAAGAGAAGGAATGGGCCGACGAAGCTAACGCCCGCCGTGAGCACGCGCGTGCGGTTGCCAGCGCGATTGCCGTGGTGTGTGTTGTTGTGGCGGTTGCCTATACCGGTGTAATCGTGATGCTCAAGCTGCGCAGGCCCAAGCCCAAGCCGCTCTTCCAGGACGAGTACTTCCGCGATGTGCCCTCCGCCGATCATCCCGCGGTGCTTGCAACTCTTATGAGCTGGAACGACGTGCCCGATCAGGCATATATCGCCACGCTGATGAAGCTGACCGACGACCGCGTGATCAAGCTGGAAGAAGCGACCGAGACCAAGAAGAAGGGTCTGCTCCGTCGCGAAAAAGAGGAGCAGACGTATCGCATCACAGTGACCGACGAGGCCTGGAAGGCTGCCAAGAAGGACGGCATCGATCGCGACGTGCTCAAGGTCTTCTTTGCTGGCGTTAAGCCCGATAAGGACGGAGTCCGTTCGCGCACGTTTAGCGAGCTGGAGGAGTACGCTAGCGAGCGCACCACATCTGTTGGCGACAAGCTCGAGGACTATCAGAGCACAGTTAAGGGCAAGCTGGAGGCGCGCGAGCTTATTGCATCGGATGGCACTATCGCGATGGTGGCCGGCCTGGTTCTCGGCATCATCATTGTCTTTGGCATTCTGGGCTCTCTGTTCTATACCGACTTTGCGGACGCCAACGTCGGTGCCGCTATGATCTCGATCCCCGTTACGATCGTAGGCTTTGTCCTGAGCTGCACCTTCCGCCGTTACACGCCGGAGGGCGCCGAGGTGGCGGCTCGCTGCAAGGCGCTCAAGCATTGGCTTGAGGACTTTACGCGCCTGAAGGAGGCCATTCCCAGCGACCTGATCTTGTGGAACAAACTGCTGGTGATGGGCGTTGCCCTGGGCGTTTCGAAAGAAGTGCTGCGACAGCTGGCCGAGGCCGTGCCTGCGGACCTGCGCAACAGCGACGATTTCTACGACAACTACCCCTGCTACTGGTGGTATTACCATCACTACGGCAACGAGTCCCCGCTCGATTCGTTCAACGATGTGTACCACGAGACCATCCGCGAGCTGGCTTCGAGTTCCGATAGCTCGAGCGGCGGCAGCGGCGGCGGCTTTTCCGGTGGCGGCGGTGGCGGCGTCGGCGGAGGCGGCGGCGGAACGTTCTAGCGAGCGCTTGCTTTGGGGTGGATCTTTCTGGGCGGTTGCCAGGGAAGATTCATCCCATTTTTGTGCATCGAAACGGGCCAAACTTTCCGCTGAGGACCTTCGCGCTGGTAGCGTGCAGAGATGTGGTGTAAGAGGCGGGGCATGCCCCGCCTCCGCCCTT
>CALJCO010000018.1 GCA_938023905.1 uncultured Collinsella sp.
CCCTCGTCGGCGACCTTGTCGGCGAGCGCGGTCATCTTCTTGCCGGTCTCGTAGACGTTCTTGCCGTCCTCGACGTAGCCCTCCTGGCTAAAGTGCATGATCTCGATCTTCTCGGTTTCCTTCATGGCTTTTCCTTTCTGTCCTGCACGCGAATCTATACATCGCGTTTCTTTTCGATACCAATTATAGACATACACCTAACGTGTTTTTAATACCACTTTTCAATCTGCTCCAATCCTCGGTGAACGGTCGAAATTCTCTGGTGAGTGGTATTAAATTAGAATTTGATGTATAGCTAACGCCCCTGGCGTCTCCCTTGTGTGACAAAGAACAGCGTTCCTACCAGCGCAATAATGGTCGATGCCCCAAACAGCACCGCCTGGACGCCCAAAGCCTCCGCCAAAAACGGAGCCGCCAGCAGCGGCACCACGCCGGCGCTCATCAGGCCAAAACGCACAAAGCCGGTAATGCGCCCCAGGTATTTGATGTCTGCGCGCTCCTGAATCAAGATCATCTGCAGCGGCTCCAGGAACCCCCAGGCCAGACCGTTAATCGCCTGACCGACAATCGCGACCCCCAGCATATCGGTGCCCACGTACACCATGGACCCAATGCCCACGGCCATGAGCGCGCCGAGCAGCAATCGCAGGTTGACATGGCGAGCAGAAAGCTTGGTCAGGATGAACGCACCCACCGAGGAAGTGAGGCCCACGACCGAGGACAGCCAGCCCAGCCAGACGATATCCACGTTGAGCACATCGCGGTAGAACAACGACTCCAGCGAATCGAACGCGCCGAACGCAAAGAAACCCAAAAAGCCCGAGATAAAGATGAGGCGCAAGTCGTGGTCGCGAAACGTAAGTCGCGCACCCTCGGCCATACCGCCCAGAATACCGCCCTTCGGCTTCTCCCCTTTTGCGGGAGCAACACACTCATGACAGCCCAAGGAGAGTACGGCCGCCACACCCATCATGCCCGCCATGAGCAGATAGACCGATTGCGTGGCAAAACAGCTCACGATGGCACCGCCGAGCAGCGGGCCAGCGGTATAGGCGATATTGCTGTAGAACACCATGAGACCGTTCACGCGGGTACGGCCCTCGGTGGTCGACTCTAGGTATCCCGGAAACGCATGCGTGCAGGTGTTGATAAAACCGCCCGCAAGTCCCAAGACACACGCGGCAAACACAAGCCCGGGGACAGACAACGGCGCCAACCCCACGCCAAGCGAAAGCACCGCCGTAATCACGCACGTCACAAACGACGTCCGACGCGGTCCAAAGCGATCGATGACCGAGCCCGACACCATATTGCCCACCGACGTCATAAGATTGCGCACGAGCGTAATGGCAGCAACCAAAAAGGCCGTGCCAGCCAGATCATACGTGGCCGCACCGATAAGCCCCAAAAAGTAGACCGCGTTGTTGGCGCACCACTGCAGGGACTCAATAAGAATCAGCCTGACCTCTGCCGGCGTCAGGCGCATTGCTTCGCGATCCTTCGCGAACATACGAACTCCTTCTATACAAAAAGGGGATGGAGGGCATAGGCCCGCTCCATCCCCTTTCCAGGTTGCAACGAAAATCTATGCAGCCGGGCCCTTACGCCAGCACGCCGAAGAACGCGCCGACGATGCCCACGACCATGGTGGCCACGATCAGCACCATGGGGTTGATCTTCTTGGACAGCAGCCAGTAGTACAGCCAGAAGGCGATCATGCCGAGCATGCCGGGCATGATGCCGTCCAGGATGTCCTGGAGGGTCTGGGCGTCCTCGCCCGAGCCGATGGCCACCGGGATGCTGGCCCAGAACATGTCCTTGCACATGGCGCCCACGACCATGACGCCCACGATTCCCACGCAGGTCATGATCTTCTGCATGAGGCCGGTCCTCTGGGCCTCGTCCAGGAAGCCCACGCCCAGCTCGTAGCCCTTGACGGCGCCCCAGACGCGCAGCGCGAAGCCGGGGACGTTGTAGATGAGCAGGAAGGCGATGGGGCCGAAGGGGTTGCCGGCCTGGCACAGGCTGATGCCCACCGCGGCGGCGACCACGCGCAGCGTCGACAGGAAGATGGAGTCGCCGATGCCGGACAGCGGGCCCATGAGGGCGGCCTTGACGTCGTTGACGCTCTCGGGCTCGATCTCGCCGCGGGCGACCTTCTCCTCCATGGCCATCGCGATGCCGCCGACGAACGGGGCGAACTGCACGGTGATGTTGAAGAACGCGCAGTGGCGGTGCAGGGCCTCGGCGTAGTCGTCGGGGCGGCCGGCGTAGATCTTCTTGAGCATGTTGGCGACCATCAGGCAGAAGGCGATGTTCATCTGCTTGTAGTAGGTCCAGGAGAACTCCATGCCCAGGGCGCCGGTGTTGAGGGCGCTCTTGACGAGGTCGGAGCGCGTGATCTTGTTCTCGGGACTAGAAGTCATCGTCCTCATCCCCTTCCGCGGAGAGCTGGAGCTGGGCTCCGCCCAGGCCGAGCAGGTCGAACTTGTCGATGCCGATGATGATGGCGATCAGGGCGACGCCCAGGACGGGCACGTTGGCGTAGGAGCACAGCAGGAAGCCCAGGAAGTAGAAGGGCACGAGCTGCTTGGTGAGCACCAGGCGGCCGAGCATGGCGAAGCCCATGGCCGGCAGGATGTTGGCGGCAACGCCGCAACCGTCGATGATGAAGGGCGGGATGAAGTCGAGCAGACCCTGAATGGCGTCGGAACCCAGATAGAAGGCGCCGCCGCACAGCAGGAAGTACTCAACGCAACCCCAAATTCCAATTCCCCAATGAACGGCGTAGATGCCTTTGAGGTTTCCCTTGAGGGCAAACTTGTCTGCCATATCGACAAACACAGGGAACAAAGCATTGGTAATGTTGCCGATCGTCAGCGAAAGGACGGCGATGGGCATGGCGAGCGCGATGGCCGTCTCGGTACCCTGACCGAGCTGAATGGCAAACGCGCAGGCGAGCACGCCGCCGACGGTTTCGTTGGGCGGTACGTAGGCGCCGATGGAGATCGAGCCCATGAACAGCAGCTCAAGGCTCGCACCTACGGCAAGGCCGGTCTGCAGGTCCCCCAGCACCAGGCCCACGAGCGGGCACAGAACGATGGGGCGGAACGCGTAGAGGGTGCCGAGCTGGTAGTCGAGACATCCAAACGCTCCGACTAAGCCGACGAGGATTGCTTGGACAAGCATAATTCCTCCCAATAAGGAATCTCGAACCGTCGCCACTCCCGTCGCGCGCGTTGTTGATATCAATTCCGGGAGTTCGATTACACGGCTCGAAGCGTACCTGGTGTGCTGCTAACACCCATGCCAGGTACAAATGATTTGATACCAATTATAGGTATGCAGGTCCTTACTATTTAATACCACTCGCTCAGCGGGGTGTTTTTTACCGTAAACGGCAAACGTATCCCATCAGGCATGTTCCTTGTTTCGATGGCGGACAAGCGCCACCAGAAAGCCATCGCCAAAGGCATCGGATGCCAAGTTGGCCACAATCACCAAAACGATAATCGACGCACCCAAAAACTCGTTCCAGCGAAAGACCTCGCCAAAGAGGAGCGCCGACCAGCAGGGAGCGAGCACGACCTCGCTCATGCAGACCAAGTTGGCCGCAAACGCGTTGGTGCGCGCAATCCCCTTAGCATACAGCACGCTCGCAAGGCCGCTGCAAAAAAGGCCATGCACCAGCATGAGCCCCCACTCAAATGGTCTCACGGAGTCTAGGGCGCCGGCAAAATAGACGATCGGCAGCATCGAGATACCGCAGGAGATGAGCGAGGACACCATGGGCGACGCATCGGGGCGAGAGTTCAAAAAGAAACACAGCCCAAAGGTGGCGCCCGAAATGACGGCAAGCAGGTTGCCGAGCATGCCCTCGACACTCAAATCACCTAAAAAGAAAAGACCCATACCCGTAAAAGCAACCACCACGGAGGCAATCTTCGCAGGCGAGGGCAACGTGTGAGTTGCGAGCGATTGATACACGATAACGAAAATCATCGAGGTGTATTGCAGGACGATTGCGTTGCCGACCGTCGTGAGCTGGTTGGCAAAGTTAAACGTAGTGCCCGTCACGAAGTTGCAGACGGCCACAAGGGCAATAAGACGGCTGACGCGGAGGACAGGCCTGCCGACGAGCAGGATAAAGAGTGCCATAAATATTGCCGTGACGGCACCGATCAAAAGAGCTGACTGCGAATTGGCGTGAACGAGGATGCCGATAAAGCTCCACAAGAGCGCCGTGCCAAATAGATACATCGCCCCGCTCACGCCATTGTCGGGTGGATTGTCAGATCGAATCACGAAGCACCTCCAGCTAGCTTTCGGTAATAAAAAACGGCGACCGCAATGGGTCGCCGTTTCCCTTGGGGGCAGATAATAGGCCGGGCCCTTACGCCAGCACGCCGAAGAACGCGCCGACGATGCCCACGACCATGGTGGCCACGATCAGCACCATGGGGTTGATCTTCTTGGACAGCAGCCAGTAGTACAGCCAGAAGGCGATCATGCCGAGCATGCCGGGCATGATGCCGTCCAGGATGTCCTGGAGGGTCTGGGCGTCCTCGCCCGAGCCGATGGCCACCGGGATGCTGGCCCAGAACATGTCCTTGCACATGGCGCCCACGACCATGACGCCCACGATTCCCACGCAGGTCATGATCTTCTGCATGAGGCCGGTCCTCTGGGCCTCGTCCAGGAAGCCCACGCCCAGCTCGTAGCCCTTGACGGCGCCCCAGACGCGCAGCGCGAAGCCGGGGACGTTGTAGATGAGCAGGAAGGCGATGGGGCCGAAGGGGTTGCCGGCCTGGCACAGGCTGATGCCCACCGCGGCGGCGACCACGCGCAGCGTCGACAGGAAGATGGAGTCGCCGATGCCGGACAGCGGGCCCATGAGGGCGGCCTTGACGTCGTTGACGCTCTCGGGCTCGATCTCGCCGCGGGCGACCTTCTCCTCCATGGCCATCGCGATGCCGCCGACGAACGGGGCGAACTGCACGGTGATGTTGAAGAACGCGCAGTGGCGGTGCAGGGCCTCGGCGTAGTCGTCGGGGCGGCCGGCGTAGATCTTCTTGAGCATGTTGGCGACCATCAGGCAGAAGGCGATGTTCATCTGCTTGTAGTAGGTCCAGGAGAACTCCATGCCCAGGGCGCCGGTGTTGAGGGCGCTCTTGACGAGGTCGGAGCGCGTGATCTTGTTCTCGGGACTAGAAGTCATCGTCCTCATCCCCTTCCGCGGAGAGCTGGAGCTGGGCTCCGCCCAGGCCGAGCAGGTCGAACTTGTCGATGCCGATGATGATGGCGATCAGGGCGACGCCCAGGACGGGCACGTTGGCGTAGGAGCACAGCAGGAAGCCCAGGAAGTAGAAGGGCACGAGCTGCTTGGTGAGCACCAGGCGGCCGAGCATGGCGAAGCCCATGGCCGGCAGGATGTTGGCGGCAACGCCAAAGCCAGCAAGGACAAAGGGCGGGATGAAGTCGAGCATGCCCTGGATAGCGTCAGCACCCAGATAGAACGACAGCGAGCACAGCAGGAACGCCATGATGACACCGGTGGAACCGATCAGGAAGTGCATCGCATAGACACCCTTAAGGTTGCCCTGGCTGGAGAAGACATCAGCGCGGTCAACCAGGATCGGCAGGGCGGCGTTGAGGATGTTCTTGATGGCAAGGCACAGCGTGGCGATGGGCATGGCAAGCGCGATGGCTGCCTCGGTGCTCTGGCCCAGCTGGATAGCGAAGGCACAGGCAAGCACGCCGCCGATCGTCTCATCAGGCGGCACGTAGGCGCCGATGGAGATCGAGCCCATGAACAGCAGCTCCAGGCTCGCACCGATCGCGAGGCCGGACTGCAGGTCCCCCAGCACCAGGCCCACGAGCGGGCACAGGACGATGGGGCGGAACGCATAGAGCGTACCGAGCTGGTAGTCGAACTTACCAAATGCGGCGATAAGTCCGATGAGGATTGCTTGGGTAAGCATACATCCCCCTTTCCATATAGGACACTACGAAGAACCCGCAGGCTCTTCGAAATTGAACGCCTAGAGCACGCTGGCGCAGTCAACCTTGGGGTCATCGGCCAGAGGTCGAATCTCGACCTCAATGCCACGATCCAGCATCTCGCGCACATCGGCTTCCTCGGCCGCGGTCAGGAAGATCTGACGAGAGACCTGACGAGCATCGGGGCGCTTCTCGTCCTTGGGCTTGGTGTTGCCCAGGTTGACCGACTTGATCTGCGGGCAGCCCTCAACAAGCTGCTTTGCCTCAGCGATAGTGGCGACGCAGATGATCATCTTGTACTTGTCGGTCACGCCCAAGTTGATAGCTTCGATGGCATGCTCCATATCTTTGATGACGAGCTTGCAGCCGGCAGGCTTGCCCATCTTGAGCGTCGTCTTCCACACCGGGTCGTTGGCGACCTTATCGCCCACGCAGAAGATGCAGTTGGAGCCAAGGCCCTGAACCCAGGAAACTGCGACCTGGCCATGAAGCAGGCGATGGTCAACGCGAAGTAGCTGAATCATAATGTGACCCCCCAAAGGTCTTGTGCCGTCATACGGCGTGTCAGTAGGTGCTGCGGATTAGAACTCTTCCTCCTCCTCGTCATCGACCAAAAGATCGTTGACAAACTTCACGCGCGTATCGTCCGCAGCGACGATGGCGCGAATCGTCTCCTCAACCGGCGCCGACTCGTCAGAGAACAGCAGCTGGATGAGCAGAGGAAGGTTCATGTTGGTAACGAGGTACGCGCGGGGACGCGTCTGGACGATCTTGGTGAACTCATTGTTGACGCTGCCACCAAAGAGGTCGGTGCAGACAACGACATCATCGTCGGCAGACATGCCCGCCAGCAGTTTTTGGGCCTCCTCGGCCACGTCCATGCGGTCATCGACGAACATCGAAAGATCGTGGACGTTGTCGCGAGCACCCGAGAGCAGCTCGACGCTCTCCTTGATGCCGGTAGCGAAGTGCGCATGGCTGGCGATGATGTACTGTCTCATTCTGTGTTCCTCTCAATAGCCCGGCACGTTCCCGCACCCGTTTTCTTTAGTAGTCGAACTGGTGATAGTAGCGACGATACTTAAGGTTGTGCTTGGTGACCGTCTCGTAGTAGCGAGCCAGGCGGTCGGTCACGAGCGCCGTCAGAATCCACGGAGACACGATGACGCGGAACTCGTCGTCAAGGCCGGGGATCGCGAACT
>CALJCO010000019.1 GCA_938023905.1 uncultured Collinsella sp.
ACTGCGGGAGCGTGCCGTCAGCTCAATGTGTTCGGTTGAGACCGGAAATCAACCACCTAGTCATTGAGGACGTCCCCAATGACCACATGAAAGCGCCCCCAAGCGGATGTGCTTGAGGGCGCTTCTTGCTTGACTAGCTTTCGATATAGTCTTTGAGCTTGCTGCTGCGACTCGGGTGGCGGAGCTTGGCCAAGGTCTTGGACTCGATCTGGCGGATACGCTCGCGCGTGACGCCAAACTCGCGGCCGACTTCCTCGAGCGTGCGGGGATGCCCGTCGACAAGGCCAAAGCGCAGCTCGATAACCTTGCGCTCACGATCGGCAAGCGAGTCGAGCACCTGAGTGAGCTGCTCCTGCAGCATGGAGAAGCTGGCGGCATCGGGCGGAACGATAGCCTGGGAGTCCTCGATAAAGTCGCCCAGCTGGGAATCCTCTTCCTCGCCGATGGGGGTCTCAAGCGACACGGGCTCCTGCGAGATCTTCTGGATCTCGCGGACGCGGTCGGCGCTCATGTCCATCTCGGCACCGATCTCCTCGGGGGTCGGGTCGCGACCCAGGTCCTGAAGGAGCTGGCGCTGCACGCGGACGAGCTTGTTGATAGTCTCGACCATATGCACGGGAATACGGATGGTACGGGCCTGGTCGGCGATAGCGCGCGTAATGGCCTGACGGATCCACCACGTGGCGTACGTGGAGAACTTGAAGCCCTTCTGGTAGTCGAACTTCTCGACGGCGCGAATCAGACCGAGGTTACCCTCCTGGATCAGGTCAAGGAACAGCATGCCGCGGCCGACATAACGCTTGGCGATGGAGACGACCAGACGCAGGTTTGCGCTGATGAGTGCCTGCTTAGCTTCGAGGCCGACGTTCTCAATGCGCGTAAGACGACGCATCTCGGCACGCGTGAGCTCGAGCTCACCGGCATCGGCGGCCTCGAGTTTCTCGGTGGCCTCAAGACCGGCCTCGATCTTCATGGCCAGATCGACCTCTTCGGAGGCGGTCAGCAGGTCGACCTTGCCGATCTCTTTGAGGTACATACGAACCGGATCGCCGGTCAGCATCACCGTGGAGGCATCGATGCCACGCACGCGGGAGCGTGAACGGGACGTGCGCACGGTGCGCTTCTTCTTGCTCTTGGAAGAACCCATCTCGGCATCGGCCTGACGGGCCATCTTGAGCTCGTGATCGTCGAGCGAGCCGGAATCGTGCTCGTCGTCGTCATCGAAATCGTCGGTATCGGTATCGGTATCGTTATCGTCATCGTCGACGTCCATGGGGGCGTCGTCGTTACCGCTCGCGGAGATAATCTGGATGCCGCTGTTGCGCAGCGCGGAATACACCGCGGTGAGCTGCTCGTCAGAAACATCGATATCCTTCAGGGCGACCTGAATCTCGTCCTCGGTTACCGAAGTCCTGTTTGAGCCGTTGCCCATGAGCTTTGCAACGTAGGATTCCAGCCCAGTACCCGTGCTCTCAGTCTTTTTTGGCACAGATTCTCCCTTCATAGTCCACAGGACTCAATACTTTAGCACACACATAGACGTCTATACCCAAAAAGAGGACTGGATATAGGCGAGAATACGCTGGTTGACCACAACATCTAGGCCTGTTCGGTGCCTGCGGCCTCCAGACCGATCAAACGGAACGGGTCCGCCACGCCGCCGATCGACTTTTGCAGCTCGCGTTGACGCTGCGAATCCTGCGCGGCCTGCACGGTCAGCGCGCGACGGGCTTCATCATCGAGCGAACGGTCCTGGCGCAGCTTGGCCTGTGCGGCACGCATGCGGCGCTTGATGGTGTAGAGCTCGAGCGTATCAAGCATAAACACGATGTTCGTCTCGGTGGGGTGCTTGCTCGTCGCCGAGATGCGCCCGGCACTCACAAGCGTTGCCGCCTCGGGACACACCGAGCGCGCCGCATCCATGCAGGCTGCAGGATCGGTTCCCGGCGGCGTTGCCAGAACGGCCCATGCGATGGACTCGTGACGTGGGTCAACCCACTCGATAGAGCAGATGCGGTCGGCATACGTGCGGAACAGGTCGGGGTAGCTCGTGAGCATCGTCAACAGCTCGCGCTCCCCTGCCAAGGACTTGCGCTCAAGATCAGTAAGAACCATCGGCGCCGCCGCAGCCGGAGCGCCCGAACCATCAGTCACAGGCACAGCACCCATATCATCAGGCACATCGATCGGCGGCAGATCGTCGACGAGCTCCACGGGCGCGGCGCCGTAGGCATCGAGCGGGACATGGTCGTACGGCTCCTCCTCGACCGGCGCGGACACCGGCGGCGTCGCGCCCGATGCCCAAGCACCGCGAGATGCCCCCTGCGAACCAGACGTCCGACCGCCCGCGCTACCAGAGCGCTCGGCTTGCGCCCGCTGGCGTTCATAGTTCTGCTCACGACGTCGTTCCGCATCTTCGCGCTTGGCGACATCGCGAAACACGCGACCCGAACTCGCGCGAACCGTCTCCAGATCCAAGCCCAGCAGATCGGCAATCTGGATAAAGTATGTGTCGATCATATAGCTATCGCGCAGCGGATAGATAAGCGTCAGCGCATCTTCCAGCGCCTTGGCACGACCGCCCGGCGTGGTGATGTCACTCGACTCCTGCAGCGAACGGTAGACAAAGTCCATGAGCGGCTCGGCAGCGTCGATGCGCGCCTGAAGCTCCTGTCCACCATGCGCCGTGATGAACTCCATGGGGTCGTTGCCGTCGGGCAGCACCACGCAGCGCAGGTCCATCGAATCCTGCTCGATAAACTGAATCGCACGGCGAGCGGCCTTTTGACCGGCGGCATCGCCGTCAAACATATACACGATGCGCTTAGCAAAGCGGGTGAGCGTCTTGACGTGATGCTCCGTGAGCGCGGTGCCCAGCGTGGCGACAACGTTTTTAATCCCCGCCTCCCAACAGGCGATGCAGTCGGTATAGCCCTCCACCACGATGGCGGTATCCTGCGCGACGATAAACTCCTTGGCCCAATTAAAGCCGTAGAGGTTTCGCTTTTTATGAAACACGCTCGTCTCGGCGGTATTGAGGTACTTGGGTTGGCCGTCACCCATGATGCGACCACCAAAGGCAATGTTGTGACCCTGCTCGTCAAAGATGGGGAACATCACGCGGTCGTAGAAGCGGTCGGCAAGCTGCCCGCGCCCGCGGCTCACGGCAACGTTGGCATCGATCATCTCCTGCGGGGTAAAACCCGCCTGGGACAGGTGCGACACCAGCGCGCTGCGGCCCGGTGCAAAGCCCAGGCAGTAGCGGCGGCAGACGTCGCCACCCATGCCGCGGCTGGCAAAGTACTCGCGCGGACGGCCGTCCTTACCGCGCATAAGCATGGTGTGATAGAACTGGGCGGTCTCGGCGCACAAATCGTAGATGCGGGCACGCTTGGTACCGCGCTCGCGGCGGTCTCCGGTGTCGTGCAGCTCAATACCCGCGCGATCGGCCAAATAACGGATTGACTCGGGAAAGCTCAGGTTCTCGCGCTTCATGATATAGGTGAAGACGTCGCCACCCTCGCCGCAGCCAAAGCAATGCCACACCTGCGTGGCGGGAATAATGTGGAAGGACGGAGTCTTTTCGCCATGAAAAGGGCAGCAACCCCAAAACTCATGACCGCGGGGCTTGAGCTCAACCGTTTCCTGCACGATGGCGACTAAGTCGGACGCAGCGCGTACCTGGTCTTTTTCCTCATCGCTAATCACGGACGCTCACCCCCTGCTCGCCCAAGTTGTGACGAATATCTTCGATATTACCCTCGACGGTCGCGATCAACTCATCCAGCGAATCGAACACGCGCGACGGACGCAGCCAGCGCGTAAACGCCAGCGAAACGGAAGCGCCGTACAGGTCGCCCGTATAACCAATTAAATTAGCCTCAAGATGCGCAGATGCCGCATCGTCGGCATACGTCGGCGGCAGTCCGACGTTGACGGCAGCGGGCCACACGATGTCGTTGACCAGCACCAGGCCCTCATACACGCCATCGGCAGGCACCTGAATGCCGTCGGGAACATGTAGGTTTGCCGTGGGAAAGCCCATGCCAGAACCCTCGTGACGGCCGCGAATAACA
>CALJCO010000020.1 GCA_938023905.1 uncultured Collinsella sp.
AGTTCCGCACGCAAAGAAGGCCACTTAATGTGGCCTTCGTCTTGCGCAGGACTGTTTGAAATTTTGAGGAAGCACCCGCCCTGCCGGGGCTCCCGGGTTCCCGCTTACGAGAGCGACGTTCTCAGCAACTCGTTGAAGAGCTTCGGGTTGCCCTTGCCGCGGCTCGCCTTCATGCACTGACCCACCAAAAAGCCGATGACCTTCTGGTTGCCGTCGCGGTACTGCTGCGCCTGCTCGGCACAGTTTGCCAGTACCTCGTCCACGATCGGCTGCAGCGCGCCGGCATCGCTCACCTGACGCATACCACGCTCGTCGACGATCTTGTTGGGGTCGTCGCCGGTCTGGGCCATGGCCTCAAAGACCTCGTGCGCCTGGTTGGAACTGATGGCATCGGTCGCCAGCAGCTTGGCAAGGGCTGCCACCTGAGCCGGCGCAATACCGGACTCGGTCAGCGAGAGACCCACACCCTTAAGGTAGGCAATCATCTCGTTGACCAGCAGGTTTGCGACCGTCTGGGCCTCCTTGCCAGCCATGCCGGCAGCGGCGGCCTCAAAGAACTCGGCAAACTCCGGGTCGCCGGCGATCTGCTCGGCATCGGCCGCCTTAATGCCAAAGTCGGCCTCAAAACGGGCGCGCTTGGCATCGGGCAGCTCGGGGATCTCGCCACGGCAACGGTCGATAAACTCATCGTCCAGATCGAACGGCGCCAAATCGGGATCGGGGAACAGGCGGTAGTCGTCGGCCGTTTCCTTCACACGCATGACCACGGTGCGCTTGCGACTAGGCTCCCAGTGGCGGGTCTCCTGGTAGATAATGCCGCCCTCCTCGAGCACCTCGGCCTGGCGGCAGATCTCGTAGGCTAGGCCGTCATGCAGGCTCTTAAACGAGTTGAGGTTCTTGAGCTCGGTCTTGGTGCCCAGCTTGGTCTCGCCGCGGCGACGTAGCGACACGTTGCCGTCGCAGCGCATGGAACCCTTCTCCATGGAGCAATCGGAAATGCCCAGCGTCACAAAGATGCGGCGGAGCTTCTCCATAAACAGGCGCGCTTCCTCGGGCGTGCGCAGATCGGGCTCGGTGACGAGCTCGATGAGCGGCGTGCCGCAGCGGTTGTAGTCGACGAGCGACTCGGCCGCGGCGGTAATGCGGCCCTCGGCGCCACCCACGTGGACCATCTTGGCGGCGTCCTCCTCCATGTGGATGCGCAGGATGCGGATGGGCACCGTGTAGGAACCGTCCTCGCGACGCTCGGGCATCTGCAGGTTGGACGCGTCATAGCTGGCCAGGTGGCCGGCGCGCTGATTGCCTTCGCGCATGGTCGACGTCATGGACGTGGACAGGCCCTCGGCATTGGCCGAGGCGCTCGCCAGGCTCTGGGCCTCGGCCTCGCCAAACGCGCAGTCGGGGCGCTCGGCGGCACCGCGACCGGTCACGTCCAGGTCCAGGTGACCGTACATGGCAAAGGCGACCGGGCCCTGCGTGGTCTGGAAGTTCTTGGCCATATCGGGATAGAAGTAGTGCTTGCGGTAGAACATCGAGTGGCGCTGGATCTCGCAGTTGGTGGCGAGACCGGCCTTGACGATGCTCTCGATGGCGCGCTTGTTGGGCACCGGCAGCGCACCGGGCAGGCCCAGGCATACCGGGCACACGTTGGCGTTGGGTTCGTCATCGTGGCTGAGCTTGCAGTTGCAGAACATCTTGGTGTCGAGTGCGGTGAGCTCGGTGTGGATCTCCAGGCCGATCACGGCCTCCCAATCCTGCAGGACCTCGGAAAGCTCCTTCATTACAGCTCGCCTCCCTTCCCGGCAAAATCGGGCGCGACGGATAGCGCGGGCGCACCCGTGGCGGTATCGGCAAAGCCGCGCTCCAGGGCGCGGGCAAACGTGAGCAGCTGACGGTCCTTAAAGGCCGGACCCACCAGCTGGGCAGAAACGGGCAGCTGCGTATCCTCGCCCAGGCCCAGCGGCACCGAGATGCCACCGTTACCGCAGATGTTGAGCGAGATGGTGTACAGATCGGAGAGGTACATCTGCGTGGGGTCGCTGATCTCGCCAAACTTAAAGGCCGTGCGCGGCGAGGCGGGCATGAGGATGGTGTCCACCTTGGCATACGCGGCGTCGTAGTCCTGCGTGATGAGCGTGCGGGCCTTTTGCGCAGCGTAGTAGTACTTGTCGTACACGCCCGAGCTCAGCAGGTAGGCGCCGAGCATCTGACGGCGCTTGGCCTCGGCGCCAAAGCCGTGGGCGCGAGAGAGCGAGCTCTGGTCGGACAGGTTGGCGCAGCCCTCCTCCTGATAGCCGTAGCGAATGCCGTCGAAACGGGCCAAGTTGGAGAACGCCTCGGCCGGGCCGATGACGTAGTAAGCGGCGATGGCGGCATCCAGGTGCGGCAGGTCGACCTCCACGAGCTCGGCACCCTGGTTCTGCAGCTCCTGGGCGGCGCGCTGAACAGCGGCCTTGACCTCGGGCGTCAGACCCTCGGCCTCCATAAACGCGGGGATGATGCCCACGCGCTTACCCTCGATGCTGTCGTTGAGATGCTCGGTAAAGTCGACGGCGCAATCCTGGCTGGTGCAGTCGTACGGATCGTGGCCCGCACCGGTAAGCGCGTTCATGGCCAGCGCAACATCCTCGACCGTGCGGCCAAAGGGCCCCACTTGATCGAGCGACGAGCCAAAGGCAACCACGCCGTAACGGCTCACGGCGCCATACGTGGGCTTAAAGCCCACCACGCCGCACAGGCTCGCCGGCTGGCGAATGGAGCCGCCGGTATCCGAGCCCAGCGAGAGCGCTACCTCGCCGGCAGCAACGGCGGCAGCGGAGCCGCCCGAGGAGCCGCCGGGCACGCGCTCGGTATCCCAGGGGTTGTTGGTGCGGTGGAACGCCGAGGACTCGGTGGAGCTGCCAAAGGCAAACTCGTCCATGTTGACCTTGCCCATGGGCAGGCAGCCGGCATCGAGCATGCGCTGGACGCAGGTGGCGGTGTAGACGCTCTGGTAGTTCTCGAGCATGCGGGAAGCGCAGGTGGTGCGCGTGCCCACGAGGTTCATGTTGTCCTTGATGGCCAGCGGCACGCCCGCGAGCGGGGGCAGCGGCTTGTCTGCAGCGCGGTCGGCATCCACGCGCGCGGCGGCCTCGAGCGCAAGCTCGGGCGCCACCTGCAGGAATGCCTGGACCCCGTCCTCGCGCGCCTCGATGACGGCAAGGGAGGCCTGTGCCACCTCGGTAGCGGTAAAGTCGCCGGCGGCAACGCCCGCGGCGATCTGGGCGGCGGTAAGGGAATCGAATCTCTGCGCCATTACTCGCTCTCCCCCTCTCCCAAAATGGACGGCACACGGAAGTAGCGCTCACGCGCGCTGCCGGCGTTTTCGAGCGCGACGTCGAGCGGCAGGTCGCGCTCGGGCTCGCGCAGGTCATCGCCCATCACGTTGGACAGGCTTCCGATGGGATGGAACGTGGGCTCCACGTCGGGCAAGTCATATTGCAAGACGGGCTCGAGCATCTGGACGGCGTCGTTCATGTAGGACGTCATCTGGGTGAGCTCGTCATCGGTCAGTGCGATCTTTGCGTACTCGGCGATACCGCGCACGTCTTTCTCGCTGAGTGCCATAGGCGCTCCCTTCCGCATAACAGATAAACCGCTCTAGTATACAAGGCAACGCCGCTTGGAGCAGGCGCTTTACCTAAATGCAGCGAAAACGTAACGAGGGCGGCGGGTTGGCAGGCTGCGGGCTGGCGATTCTGCAGCGAAAACCGCGCCGTCCGTAGCGAAAACCGTCTCGCCCACAACGAGAACCGCGTCACCCACAACGAAAGCCATCCCGCCCTCAACGAAGACCATCACAACATTCGACACTTTTCGCCAAAATCGCGATTTTCATCGAATGTTGTGATGGTTTGGAAGCCCCGACTACCACAAAGGCGCCTGTCCCCATTGCGGTGGTTCCGAACAATGTCTTATGCCGAGGCCTTGGCCTTGCGGCGCTTGCGGACCGCGTGGATCACGATGTCCAGCAGCAACAGCACAATGGCTACGACCACGATGAGCACGGCAAACTCGCGCTTGCCCCAGTGGCGGCCGGCCAGCGACTTTTGCTTGTCGACGTCCTTCTTGTTGTATTTGGTGCGCACGCAATGCACCAACAGGCGATGGTCGTTCACGCCGTAGGGCGTGCAGGTGACGAGCGTAACCTTGTCGGCTCCGGGCTCGATGGTCAGCGACTCCATCTCCTCGGGCAGCACGACCTCGGAGTCCACCATCTTGTAGGCGAGCGTTTTGTTCATGGTGTGCAGCAGCACCAGGTCGCCGGGCTCCAGCGAGTGGATGTCGTCGAACATGCTCAGGTTGCGCATGCCCGAGTGCGCGGTGAGCACGCAATGCGTCGAGGCGCCGCCCACCGGCAGGCTCGTGCCCTCCAGGTGGCCGACGCCCGCCATAAGGACTTCTTCGCTCGTGCCGTGGTAGATAGGCATGCTCACGTCAATGGAGGGGATCTCGACCCAGCTCATCATGGGGTCGCGGTCAAAGATAAGTTGCTGAGCATAGGGCTCGATCTGGTCGGCGGGAAGCTCGGTGGCCTCGCCCGCCAGCTGCTCGTTAAAGGAGCGCGCCTGGAGCAGGATGCGCTCGCGCTCCTCGGCAGACAGCGCGTCCACGGTGCTGGACACGGTGCTGATCTGGTTGAACACGCCCGAGGCCTCGAGCCGGTCCAAGATCCACGGCCAGGTCATAAGGCCCACGCCGATAAGGATGATGACGATGGTGATGAGCCGGTCGGCCCAGCGCGGCAGTCGCTTGCGGCGGCGCTTGGGCTTTGGTTGAGATTTGGGCTGAGGGCTTGAGCCGCCGTTGTCCGCGGCGTTATTGCTCTTCATATGTTTGGCACCCTGCACCATCGCCGGTCACTCCTTTACAGCTCAGGTTGTCTAAACAAATAATAGCCGATTAGCGAGCCTCCGCGCCGGACAACGCAGCTAGACTGCACCGTCCGGGCCACGTAACCCCACTCAACCAATCAAGCCATATGTTGCTTTCATTGTCTCGAGCAACTGCACCATCGTTACGCCCGCAACCCCGATCTGTTTCAGATTGACGTCGCCTACCTCACAATCTTTGACAAACGCAAGCATATCGTCCTTCAGTTCTCCGCCCAGGTCGACACCTTCCGACTCGCCGAGCAGCTGAGCAAGCCTCAGCGCATCGCGTTTATGCTTTTTTACCTTCTTCGAATCAACGTTCTCCCCCGCTTCCCTTCTGGCTTTTAGGTCGAGATACGCCTTCGCTTTGAACGGGACAATGTATTCCGTACCCAGGACCGAAACGCCGTCTACGGTCCGAATTCCCTGAAGGAACAAGCTGTAGTAAGCATCGTCCAACAAAATTGCCGAAAGACTGCTTATGTTTTCATCAACGTGAATTGGCGCCACATCAATCCCCTCACGACCCTTTAGAAAGTCGGGGCACTTCGCGAAGAGTTCGATCATATGGGGGTAACCCGGCCTCTTAGGCTCTGTAAACCGATAAAAACATGAGCCTTTGCCTTCGCCCCAGCCGCAGCGGTAGCCGCCATCACGCACCAAAGTCCATATAGCTTCTGCCGTCTGAGGCAACCGGTCATCGGCGACAATTACCACATCAAAATCGTGAGTCATCCTAAACGGAAGTCCCGCCTCCGCGAGCAAAATGTCGCATGCCGTGCCGCCGATAAGAGCATACGATCCTACAGCTTCTTGCATATGCTGCTGGAATTCTTGGAGACCTTCTACAGCGCTTCTTGCCATGGATATTCCTTTCCAAACATGCGATCGACTTCGAGCTGAATTCGCTCATCGTCGATTGCCGCCAAAGATAGCGCAAGCGAAATGTCGTCGACACGGGAGAAGCCGGCAAACACGGGCGCATAGCGCCACACTTGGATCATCGCCGTTTCGTTATCCGGCAACTCCCCGTCTGCGACTTCGAGATCGCTCAGTTGACGCCATGCACTTCTTAAGACGGCCTTTTGTTCCATGCCCGGCGCAGCGAGCATCGAACGCGCAGCGAGCGCCGTCTCCCCGGCGTCAACAAGATAGTCGATCTGCGGCGTCTTCCTTGCAAAAAAGACCTTCGAGACAGGCGAGGAGAGCTCTGCCATGTGCTCACTGAGCAGAAGATCAACGGCAACAGGGAACACGACGACACGTCGCTCGCGACGCTCGCGCCTCGCGAGCCCCCTGTCAACAAGCTCGGTTATGGCCTCACTCGCGCGGCTTGCCGAGATCCCAAGCGCACGACAAAGGTCATAGGGACGATATGGCTCCTGGGCTGCTCCCCAGATTGCGGCAGCCTGCGCGTTGGGTGACATCTTGGTCGCGTGATTGCGAAACCGGACACTGCCCCTCTCCGTGCAGGCCGTGCCCATAAATGGAAGAAAAGCCTGTCTGCCGGGGCAAACAAACGGAATCCCTTGTGCGACCAATGCTTTGCGCTGACGCGCATCGGCATCAGGAAACGAAACGACAACAGGAGTCTCCGCACGCAAGGCTAGCTGACTATAGACCCTCTTAGCCTCGGGAAGCCCGACGCCAGTAGGCAAACTTGCAAGCAAAAACGAAAAACCGTTTGCGTCAACAGCGCGGACTTCAATCGCCCGCAGATGCAGCGGCAAGCGTGCGGATCCAGGCCAAGTTTTGGTCTTGGCGGAGAGGCCTAGTGCTTCTTGTAAGTAGATTAGTGCTTCGTTCATTTCCATTGTTTTCGGTCGATTCCAGTTTGTATTGGAATTATACATAATTTTCGAAATTAAAGAATACCGTTCGTGCCTAAGCCCATATTTGCGTTTTCAAAATGTCCCGAATCGGCGGGGCGATTCGGGATACAATGTCAATAGAAAACGACGCACCCCGCGTAAGTGTACGAGAGCGCGGGCGGCCTAGTTTTCAGTTTTTGTTAAATGCCCGGGATCCGACCCCCGGGCATTCTTATTTGCGCTTTCGGCGCAAATGCCGTCCACCGTCCGCACCGCGCGTGCGCCTACGGACCTTAAACCGAACTTCATACGAGTCAAGAAACGCGATGACGAACGTGCCCACCGCCGCGAGGGCGGCGAGCGCGTTAAGGAATTTCAGCATATGGTGACCTCCGATCGAGTCGTCGGCCGCCCGCGCACGGGATGCGTCGCAAGGGTATTTTACTGCGAGTGCATGCACCCGCAGCTGCTAAACGCAATAATTGCAAACATTTGTTCGATAGTTACACACACGGTTCCTCGTCCAGCGGAGCCTGGCCGCATTGTCCGGGTTTGCCCGACGTGTTTGCGTTTTCAAAATGTCCCGGATCGGCTGGGCGATTCGGGATACAATGTCAATAGGAAACGACGCAT
>CALJCO010000021.1 GCA_938023905.1 uncultured Collinsella sp.
TCGTAGGTCCGGTGCTCGATAAACGCCCGGCCGATTCGGTCGACTGGCACATGCCCGAGGTCTGCCCCGTGTGCGGTAGCCCCGTGGTCCACGAGGATGGCGAGGTTGCCTACCGCTGCGTGTCCATCGACTGTCCCGCACAGCTCAAGGAGCGCCTGCTTCACTGGGTAAGCCGCGGCTGCATGGACGTCGACGGCCTGGGCGACGAGATCGTCGACAAGATGATCGCTGCCGGCCTGATCCACGATGTCGCGGACTTCTACCAGCTCACGGTCGACGACATCGCAGGCCTGGACACAGGGCGCGTGTACGCTAGCTCCAACAGCAAAAAGGGCGTCAAGAAGGGCGACCCCATCCCGGTGGGCCTCAAGACGGCCGAGAAAATCATCGCCGAGCTCAACAAGTCCAAGAGCCAGCCGCTCGGTCGCGTGCTGTTTGCCCTGGGCATCCGCCACGTGGGCAAGAGCGTGGGCGAGGTCATCGCCGAGCGATTCCTGTCGATTGATAAGCTCATCTTGGCGAGTGAAGAGGACATCGCCGAGTGCGAGGGCATCGGTCCCAAGATTGCGGCGAGCGTCAAGCAGTTCCTGGCCGTGCCCGAAAACCTTGCCGTGCTGGAGCGTTTGCGCCAGGCGGGTCTGTCGCTCGAGGTCGACTTGGGCGCCGCGCATGCACAAGCCGCAGCCGACGCGGGCGTGGCGGGCGAGCTCGCCGATGCACAACCGCTCGCGGGTCTGACCTTCGTGCTCACCGGCACGCTCGTCAACCGCACCCGCGACGAGGCAGGCGCGGCGCTCAAGGTGCTCGGCGCCAAGGTCTCGGGCAGCGTGTCCAAGAAGACGAGCTATCTGGTTGCCGGCCCCAAAGCGGGCTCCAAGCTCACCAAAGCCGAGCAGCTGGGCGTACCCGTGCTGGACGAGGACGCCCTCGAGCAGATCCTGGCGACTGGTCAGGTGCCGGAGGCGTAAGGCGTCGATAACCAAATTGAAGAACCGCCCGGAAGCACGATGCCTTCCGGGCGGATTTTATTTGGACGGGGAAACGGGCACCGTGATCTGCGTCACGTAGGTTGCCGGGTCGTCGCTGATGATGTCATCGATGAGGGCGATCTCGCGTGAGGGACCGGCGGGTGCCAGGCCGTGCTCGCGCATATAGCTGAGCAGCTGCTCGTAGCGTGGGGCTGCTTGCCCGTGCGTGCCGCGGAAGCTTATGGTCAGGCAGCGCGCGGCAGGTCGCGTCTCAACATCGCCCAAGTAATCATCGGTGTCATCGAGCAGCAGAAAGACCTCGTCGTAGCCATTAAAGTCACCGGCTGCCAGGCGTTCGGGCGCGATACCCACACCCAGATTGCCCAGATAGGCAAAGGTTTCGTGCTGCCCCTGCTGAAGCTGGCGGATATGCCATCCCAGCGAATAGGCGTCGGTGGGATTGACGCGCTCGTGCAGCGTGGCGCAGCGAAGTTCGGGTTCCTCGATTTCGCTAATGGTGTCGAGATCAGCATTCAAAGCGCCATGAAGCAAGGCAAGCCGCTGGTCAATCTTGCGCGACATGCGCTCCAACTCACGCCGCCTGTGCTCAATTAACTCCTGTTGCTTGGTCAGTTGCCGTTGCATCAAATCCATATCGCGCGTAGTGACAAACTCGCGAATTTGCGCCAACGGCAAGTCGAGAACGCGCAGGTTGCCGATGGTGTTGAGGGTGGAGAGCTGCCGGGATCCGTAGTAGCGGTACCCGCTCGTCGGATCGACATATGCCGGCTCCAATAGCCCCATCTGTTCGTAATGGCGCAGTGTGCCCACGCTCAAATTGAGCAAGCGCGCCACCTCGCCAATGCGGAGCAGGCCCTCGGTGTGTTCGCTTGGCATGTCGGTCACAGGACCGCTCCTTTCGGTAAAACAGGGGAGAGGCGCTAGGCCTGCGTCGCCTCGCTACGCCACCAGCTTGTCAAAAGTTCCGCGGCGGTTGAGCACGGTAAATGCAATCACGCAGATGGTCGCCGACAGAATCGACCCGCACGGTGAGGCGATGCCCATGGGAAACAGCGTGTCGGAATAGGCGTTCGACAGCAGCCACGCGCCCGGCACGCGAATGAGCGCCACGGCCAGCACGTTGTGCGCAAAGCCGATGTAGCTCTTGCCGTATGCAGCGAAAAAGCCGCTAAAGCAAATGTGGATGCCGGCAAAAATCGCGTCGAAAATATAACTGTGCATATAGCCAGTACCGGCGGCGACCACCGCGGGGTCCTTGGCAAAAAAGCCGATAAACGCCGGTGCCACCAGCCACATCAGCACCGTGATCAGGCAGCCGTACACCACCGAGATCGTCATGGCGTCCTTGAGTACCTGACGCGCGCGGTCGCCCTTGCCCGCGCCGGCGTTTTGCGCCGTGAGTGCGCTGACGGTGGCACCCATGGAACTCGGCACAATGAACAAAAAGCTGATCATCTTCTCGACCAAGCCCACGGCGGCGGCATCAACCAGGCCGCGGTGGTTGGCGATGACGGTGATGAACATAAACGCCACCTGGATGCAGCCGTCCTGCACGGCTACGGGCACGCCGATCTTAAGAATGCTACCGAGCACTTCGGGCTGGGGGCGCAGGTCGCTGCGCTTGAGGTGAATGTGCGTGCGGCGGCTCTTGAGCCACACGAGCGCGAGGGCAACGCTTGCCGTCTGGGCGGTTACCGTGCCGAGCGCCGCACCCACGGGGCCGAGTCCCATGTGACCGATAAACAGAAAATCAAGCGCGATGTTGATGATGCATGCCACGCCAATCACGTACATGGGCGAGCGCGAATCGCCTAGGCCGCGAAAGATGGCCGAGAGGATGTTGTACGCGGCGATAAAGGGAATGCCCATAAAGCAGATACGCAGGTAGGCGGCGGTTCCTTCGACCGCTTCGGCCGGCGTGCCAATGAGTGCCACAATCTGCGGACACAGTGCGATCAGGACAGCGGCCAGCACCACCGAGACACCCATAAAGAGCGTGATGGTGTTGCCGATGGCGGTCTCGGCGCGGTCAAACCGACGCGAACCCACGGCGTGGCCGACGATAACCGTCGTTCCCATGGCCAGGCCCACGAGCGTCACGGTAATGATATAGAGCGTCTGCGCGCCGTTGCCCACGGCGGTGATGCCGGCGGCGCCGCTAAACTGCCCCATCATGTACAGGTCGGCCATGCCGTAGAGCATCTGCAAAAAGTACGAGAGCATATAAGGCAGGGCAAAGACCGCGATGGTCTTAAGGACATTGCCGCGTGTGAGGTCGTGTTCCATGGGCGGGGCTTTCTGGCTTGGTCTGTTTACGTACCAGTGTAGTGAAAACCCTACAACGATTGTAGAGTCAAGGTTTGTGTTGGCGGCGGGGAGAAAAAAGTCACGCTCGCGTTCATTTCCAATTGAATACAGGGGCGCGTCCTGCGAGCTTGGCGCCTGCACTAGCCTTGCAGAAATCGATTTCGGAGCACTTGACACCGATGCACGGCGCGCCATAATACCTGGGTTTGCGAACAACGTTTGATGGGGGATGAACCTGCGTGCGCAATCTCAAGATTTTGTTTTCCTATCTGGGGGCATACCGCCGCGATGCCATACTCGGCGTGTTCTTTGTGACGGCCGAGACGGCGCTCGAGCTGTTTATCCCGGTCATCATGGCAAATATCATCGATGTGGGCGTGCCCGCGGGCGACATCAACTACATGCTGTTGCAGGGCACGTATATGTTGGTATGCGCCGCATGTTCGCTGGTACTTGGCTTGGGCTATGCACGCACGTCTGCTCGCGTCGCCTCGGGGCTGGGCGCTAACTTGCGCGAGGCGGAGTACCGCAAGATCCAGACGCTCGCTTTTGGCAATCTGGATAACTACGACGCCAGCTCGCTCGTCACCCGCATGACTACCGATATCACCGTCATCCAAAATGCCATCGGCAATGGCTTTCGCCCCATGGTGCGCGGTCCCGTGACGCTCATCGTCGGCTTGGTCTATGCGCTGGTGCTGTCGCGTCCGCTCGCCACCGTTTTCGCGATCATCTTGCCGGTGCTGGCGATCGTGCTGGGCGTTATCACCTATCGCGTCAGTCCGCTCTACCGCCAGCTGCAGACCTCGATGGACCATCTCAACGGTGTGGTGCAGGAGGACCTCACCGCCGTGCGCGCCGTCAAGGCGTACGTGCGTGCCGAGCACGAGGAGGCCAAGTTCGATGCCGTCAATACCGAGCTTGCGCGCACCGCGACGAAGACCTTTGGCAACGCCGTGTTCAACCTGCCGGTGTTTCAGCTGTCGATGTACGTGGCGGCGCTTTCCATTCTGTGGATCGGCGGGCGCATGATTCTTGCCGGCGAGCTCGGCGTGGGCTCGCTCACGGGCTTTATGAGCTATGTGCTGCTGATCATGAACTCGCTCATGATGATTTCCAACGTGTTTTTGCTGCTCACGCGCGCACTTGCCAGCGTGGAGCGCATCTCGCGGGTGCTCGACGAGCGTTCGCTTATCCAGGCGCCCGACGCTGCCGCTGCCGTGCACGAGGTGGCCGACGGAAGCATCGAGTTTCGCGACGTTTCCTTTAAATACCGCGCGGATGCAGCCGAGGATGTGCTCGAGCATATTGACCTTTGCATTGAAGCAGGCTCCACGGTGGGCGTGCTCGGCGGCACGGGCTCGGGCAAGAGTTCGCTTGTGCAGCTGATTGCGCGCTTGTACGACGCCACCGAGGGCACCGTGCTTGTGGGCGGACACGACGTGCGCGACTACGACTTGGCTACCTTGCGCGACGCCGTGGGTATCGTGCTGCAAAAGAACGTGCTGTTTACGGGTACCGTGCGCGAGAACCTGCAGTGGGGCAATCCGCAGGCGTCGGACGATGAGCTCCTCGCGGCCTGCCGGGCGGCATGCGTGGACGAGTTCCTGGATCGCATCGGCGGGCTGGACGGCGAGTTGGGCCAAGGCGGCGCCGGTGTTTCGGGCGGCCAGAAGCAACGCCTGTGCATTGCGCGCACGCTGCTCAAGCATCCGCGCGTGCTCATTTTTGATGACTCAACCAGCGCGGTCGATATGGCGACCGACGCTAAGATTCGCGAGCACATCGCTCGGATTCCCAATACGACCGTGCTCATCATCGCCCAGCGCATCGCGAGCGTCATGGATGCCGACCGCATTGTGGTGTTGGACGACGGTCGTGTCCACGGCGTGGGCACGCACGAGGAACTGCTGGCGGGCGACAACATCTACCAGGAGATTTATGCCTCGCAGATGGAGTTTGCGGGGGATGCGGACGTCGCAGACGGCGCAAATGCCCCGTCTTCGCCTGGCCCCAGCGGATCACTTCAAGCCACGGAAGGGGGTGAGCGCCATGCCTAAGACATCCGCTCAGGCCCGTCCCGCCAATCTGGCGCAGACGCTTCGCCGCCTGCTCTCCTACATGGGTTACGCCAAGTTCTCGCTGCTCGCAGTGGGTGTGCTTGCCTCTGTTGCGGCCATCGCAAGCCTTGCCGGTACCTACATGGTGCGCCCCATCGTCAACGGTTTGGCAACGGGCGGCGAGGAACTGCTCGCTAAGCAGGTTATCTTTACCGCTGCCATCTACGCCGCGGGCGTGCTCTCGGCTCTGGGCTACTCGCAGATTATGGTGCGCGCGGCCCAGCGCGTGGTGTCCGATATCCGCCGCGACCTGTTTGCCCACATTCAGACGCTGCCGCTGAGCTACTTCGACAGCACGCGCTCGGGTGACATCATGAGCTTCTTTACCAACGACGTCGACACCGTCTCCGAGGCGCTCAACAACAGCTTTGCCAACGTGATTCAGGCGATCATCCAGGTGGTCGGCACCACGGCCATGCTCATCATCCTCAACTGGCAGCTCACGATTATCACGCTCGTGTGCGATGCGGCCATTGTGCTGTATGCGCGCTACTCGGGCACGCGCTCTAAGCGTTTCTTTGCCGCCCAGCAGGCATCGCTTGGCGACCTGGACGGATATATCGAAGAGATGGTCTCGGGTCAAAAGGTCATCAAGGTCTTTAATCACGAGCAAGCCAACGTGGCTGGTTTTGACGCGCGCAACCAAGAGCTGCGCCGCACCGGTGGTGCCGCGCAGGCCTACGCCAACTCGATGGTGCCCATGACCGTGGTGATCGGCTATGCCAACTACGCCATCGTCGCCGTGGCGGGCGGCATGCTCTGCATCAAGGGGCTCGCCGACGTGGGCGCGCTTGCAAGTTACCTGGTCTTTGTACGCCAGGCCGCCATGCCCATCAACCAGTTTACGCAGCTGGGCAACTTTTTGCTCAACGCGCTGGCCGGTGCCGAGCGCCTGTTTGCCGCCATGGATCTTGAGCCCGAGGTGGACGAGGGCTGCGTGGAGCTGGTGCAGACGGGCGGCGCCGCGTGGGCATGGAAGATTCCCGAGGGCCAGGGCGTGGGCGCGTACGGGCACCTGCATGATGTGGCTGCCGTTGATGAGTCGGGCCGTGCGGTGGCTGCCGACGGCACCGAGCTCACGTGCGGCTTGGTCCCACTTGCCGGCGACGTGCGCTTCCATGCCGTGGACTTTTCCTACGTGCCAGGCACCCGTGTGCTCACGGATCTCAACCTGTTTGCCAAGCCGGGGCAAAAGATCGCGTTTGTGGGCTCCACAGGCGCCGGTAAGACGACCATCACCAACCTCATCAACCGCTTCTACGAGGTCGATGACGGCGAGATCACGTACGACGGCATTGACGTCAAGCACATTGCCAAGGCCAGCCTGCGCGGGTCGCTCGGCATTGTGCTGCAGGACACGCACCTGTTTAGCGGCACCATCGCACAGAACATCCGCTTTGGCAAGCTCGACGCGACCGACGAGGAAGTGCGCGCCGCTGCCGAGGCTGCCTGCGCGGATTCGTTTATCCGCCGCCTGCCTAGAGGGTACGACACACCGGTCACGGCCGACGGCGCCAACCTGTCGCAGGGCCAGCGCCAGCTGCTCGCCATCGCGCGCGTGGCCGTTGCCGACCCGCCGGTGCTCATCTTGGACGAGGCCACGAGCTCTATCGACACGCGCACCGAAAAGCTCATCGAGCGCGGCATGGACCGCATCATGCGCGGACGCACCACGTTTATGATCGCGCACCGCCTGTCCACCGTCCGCGACGCCGACGCCATCATGGTCCTCGAACACGGTCGCATCATCGAGCGCGGCACGCACGAAGAGCTGCTCGCTCAGCACGGCGAGTACTGGCAGCTGGCGCATGGCTTAAAAGAGTTGGATTAACCCGTTCGAGCACGATGCTTTGACCCCTCCATGCTCCTCACCTCGCCTCAAACCATCACAACATTCGACGTTTTTTGCCAAAATTGGGAAAAGCATCGAATGTTGTGATGGTTTTTCTACCACTCGATCGGGTGGAATCGCTTTCTTGCGCACGAAGGTGTGCGGACCCGGGGGCAGGGGAATAAGGTTGGTTATCCGACTCCATTGGAGGGCTCATGGACCTGCCGATTGTCCTGTCCCATAAGACTGCCTGGCTGTACCACAACGTGGCGCGCCCGTCCGAGCCGCTCTCGCGAGCAAGCAGCCTATACGATGAGGACTCGCTTGCTAACGAGGCGGAGCCGACCGCGAGCCTGCCCAAATTGGGACTCGATGCCAAGGGGCTGAGGGCTTCAACGGCAGTTGGGATCGTTACCGACTATCTGGTTTCGCTTGGTATTCCACGAGAAGAGCTCGATCATATCGACACGCTCGTCAACTTCGATTTTGAGCGCTCGACGCCGGCTGGATTTAGGTGCCACGTGTTTGGGGCGCCGGTGCCTCCAGGCCATCTTATCGAGGTGGCGGAGGGCCTTCTGGTGGTTGATGAGGCCATGTGCTTTGTCCAAGCGGGTTCGTGGATGAGCGAGCCCGAGCAGTTGGAATATGGGTATGAAATCTGTGCACGATACCATTTGAATCATCTGTCGACAGGCGATTATATCGAGATGGGGCAGAGGTATGCCGTTGCCGATTTGATTGCCTATTGCAATGAGAACCGATCTCGTCAGGGGGCTATACGCGCGGTCGCTGTGCTCAAGCGCGTGCACGATGGCGCGCGGTCGCCCATGGAGACGGCCACCGCAATCATGGTCGTAGCAAAACGTTCCCAGGGCGGGCTAGGATACGTCAAGATCGAGCTCAACCATCGGGTCGATGTTCCCAACGAGTTCAAGTATCTCGCTAAGGCCGGGTATTTCGAGATTGACGTATATGCGCCTGCGAGCGGTACGGGAATTGAATACAACGGCTCGGACCATCTTGATAAACAGCGCAGCGCGTCGGATGCGGAGCGCATGACTGTGCTGAGCGCGCTGGGCTTTAAGATGATCGTCCTCACCGGGACTCAGTTTGCCCATCAGCTGCAATTGCACCGGGCGATGAACGCCATCGCGCTTGCGATAGGCCTTAAGTGCGACCGAAGCGAAGCGTTCCAAAAGCGGCAGAACGACCTGCGAGAATTCGTGATTCGGCACTGGGACGGCGGCCTTTAGGGGCGCTTTGGCCCTTCTGCGGGGTGCCGTGGGCAGGCAAACCATCACAACATTCGACGTTTTTTGCCAAAATCGGGAAAAGCATCGAATGTTGTGATGGTCTGTGTTGAGGATGGGCTTGGAAAGTCCGTTTTGCTCGAAGCGACCTGTCCTGTCGTACGGGTGTCGGCATGATTCTCCCGTGGGGTATTATGTTTTCCGAAGAATAAAACGCCGCGTGAGGGGAGGGCTGCGTGGACGGGCGCGTGCAACATGACGGCTTTGGCCGCGATATCAACTACCTGCGCATTGCCGTTACCGACAAGTGCAATTTCCGCTGCATTTACTGCATGCCAGCCGATGGCGTGGCGCCCCGCGCGCACGACGAGCTGCTCAGCGCCGAGGAAATCGCCCGCTTTGTGCGCTTGGTGGCGGGGGAGGGCATTCGTCGCGTACGCCTGACGGGCGGCGAGCCGCTGGTCAGCCGCCGTATTATCCCGCTCATTCGCGACATCCGCGCGATTCCGCAGATCGAGGACATCTCGCTTACCACCAATGGCGCCCTGCTGCCCAAGCTGGCACCGCAGCTCAAAGATGCCGGCCTTAACCGCGTCAACATCTCGCTCGACACGCTCGACCCTACGCTGTTTGGAAAGATTACGCGCCTGGGTCGGCTCGAGCAGACCATGGCTGGCATCGACGCGGCGCTGGCCTGGGGCTTTGAGCCCGTTAAGGTCAACTGCGTTGTGGTGCGCCGGCTCAACCAAGATGTGGCGGCCCTCGCGCGGCTCACGCTCGACCGTCCCATCCACCTGCGCTTTATCGAATACATGCCCATTGGCGACGAACACACGAGCTCGCATTGCGCTGTGGACCCGCATGCGCCCACGCTCAATCCCGAGTTGTGGGACGCGAGCGATACCGTGCCGAGCGACGAGCTACGGGCGCGCATCAATGCCGGGGCCGCCGCGACGGGGCTGGGCGAGCTCGAGCCGCTCGACATCAACGACGCTCCTGCCGGCGCGGGCCCTGCGCGCTATTGGCACTTTCCGGGCGCGGCGGGAACGGTCGGCTTTATCAGCGCCATGTCCAACCATTTTTGTGCGAATTGCAACCGTCTGCGCCTGACGGCAGACGGCAACGTGCGTCCGTGCCTGTTCAGCGATGCCGAGTATTCGGTGCGCGACGCCCTGCGCCGTGGTGATGATATGCAGGTACTTTCGATTTGGCGCGATGCCGTCGCCCACAAACCGCAGGAACACGCGATAATTGAGGGCACACAACGATTTATGTCCCAAATCGGAGGATGATCATATGGCCAAGAGCAGGTACGCCGATGCCACCAAGGCCGCTCGCAGGGCCGCGATGTCTGCCCACAAAGTCACGGCTGCGGCGAATGCTGGCAACGCCGACGCGTCCGTGCAGCCGACTGCCAGTGCTGCCACCGAGCCCGCCCGTGACGCCCGTCGTGACGAGCTGACGCATGTGGACGCCAAGGGCGAGGTACGCATGGTCGATGTGTCCGACAAGGCCGAGACCCATCGCATCGCCATCGCCGAGGGCACCATCCTCATGCATCCCGAGACGCAGGCCATGGTGCTGCAGGACCGCGCCAAAAAGGGCGACGTGCTTGCCTGCGCGCGCGTGGCGGGCATTATGGCCATCAAACGCACGAGCGACATCATTCCCATGTGCCATCCGCTGCTCATTACCAAGAGTAAATGCGACATTGCGCCCATCGCTCCGGCGGGGACGCCTGTCGAGGACGTGCCCGAGGGCTGGGTGCCGGCGCGCACGGACGGGCAGGTTGGCTTTCACGTGCTGGTCACGGCGGGCGTGACGGGCAAGACGGGTATTGAGATGGAGGCTCTGACTGGAGCGAGTGCCGCGTGCCTAACGATCTATGACATGTGCAAGGCGGTCGATCGCGGCATGGAGATCGTCGACGTGCGCCTGCTGCACAAGGAGGGCGGCCGCTCGGGTGTGTGGGATCGCGCAGAGCGTCAGGCCGCTGCTGTTGAAGCCATGGCCGCTGACGGTGCCGCACCCGCGAGCGCACCCGTCGCCGTCGCGCCCGCAGCTCCCACTCCGGCTGTCCCTGCGATCGCGTTTATCGGCTACCAAAACTCGGGCAAGACCACGCTCGTCGAGAAGGTCATTGCCGAGCTCACCCGCCGCGGCCTGCGCGTGGGTTCGCTCAAGCATCACGGGCATCACGGCTTTGATATCGACGTGCCCGCTAAGGACACCTGGCGCCATCACCAAGCCGGATCCAAGCACGTGGGGCTCATCTGCGCCACGCGCTGGGCGGAGTACGCCGACACGCGCGAGGAGGACGAGATGCCCGCGCGCGAGCTGCTGTCGCGTTACAACGATGTCGACGTGGTGATCATCGAGGGCTACAAGACCGAGGGCTTCGACAACATCGTGGTCGCGCGCTCCGGTGTCGACCGTCTGCGCGGCAAGAGCTCGCTCGACCTGGTCGACGGTCACACGCTGGCCCTTGCCTGCAACGAAGCCCTGGCGCGTCAGGCCTTCGACGCCGGCTTTGCGACCCGAGCCATCAACATCAACGACGCCCGAGCCATCTGCAATCTTATCCAAGATCATCTGGCCTAAAACCTACCAAAAAGGGACAGGTTTATTTTGGCAGGTTTTATCTGGGCAAACGTCGCAACCACCACAAAGGGGCCAGGCACCTTTGTGGTGGTTTTTGCTTTGTTAGATGTGTGGGACATGCCTTACAATCTACCAAGTAGTTCATGACGGGCGAAAAACGGAGAGAAGGGGCTCGATGCGTCCTTAATGTTTCATGCGGATTGATTGATTCGATAGACGGTGGCGAATGCCCGCCGTCCGCATTCGTATGAAACAAGGAGTCTCCATGCTCGTCTCTCTTTTCTCAAAGCCTCAATCATCGCTGTCCGTGCAGGCCAAGCGCCTGGTGGCGATGCGCTTCCTCATCTACACCGGGTTTCAGACCAGTTATTTTATCGGCGTCATCGGAACGCTCACCTATGCAGACGATGCCTCGGTCGTCGCGACGTCGCTGGCCGTCCTGTTTATGAACGTTTTCGTGATCCTGGGATCCTTTGCGGGCGGCGCAGTACTCGACGCCTGGGGTCCGCGCCGCCATTTCTTGCTGAGCATCATCGGCGCTCTCGCAACTGGCACGGCAATCATCGCCTTTGGTAGCGCGACCGGCGTTGTCCTGCTCGGCGCGGTGTTTCTGGGCTTTACGATGGGATTCGCCCAGCCCATCGCCACGTCCTATCCGGCTTACCTCACCGACGATCCTGTCGAGCTCAAAGACATCAACTCCGCCATCGCCATGTTTTCAAACGTGAGTATTATCGTCGGACCCACGTTGGGTGGCTTTGTCGCGGCGGCTGCGTCGTCGCGCGCGGTGTTCGTGCTCATGATGCTCTTTACCGTGCTGGCGTTCGTCGTCGGTTGGGGCTTTAGGCCGCAGACCAGCCATGTCGCCGGGCATGCGGATGCCGATTCGGCAGAGGAAGGGGAGCGTGCGGGACAAAGCTCCAACCCCAGCACGTCCGCCCGCGCCACCTTCGCAGCCAGCATCAAGACGGTCTTTACCAATAGCGTCCTCACCCTGCTGTTCTGCATTATCTTTCTTTCGAACTTTGGCTACGGAGCCTTCGATCCGCTCGAGTCGTTTTTCTATCGCGATGTCCTACGCGTCGGCGTTGAGTGGATGGGCTGGCTCTCGTCGGCCTCGGGCGTGGGCGCGGTGCTGGGTGCCGTGCTCGCGCTCCGCTTGCCGCCGCACCTGGTCAACCTTAAAACGCTGCTTGTGGCGCTTATGTCCGTGGGCCTGGGAAGTCTGCTCTATGTGGGGACGCCGTACGTGGGCGTGGCCCTCGTCGGCCAGATCGCCCTGGGCATAGCTTGGGGCGTCGTCAACCCGCTCCACAACACCATCGTGCAAACGACGGCACCGCTCGAGCAGCTCGGTCGCGTGAACTCGGTCATGGGCTTTGGCAATATGTTTGCCGGCGTGGCCCCGCTGGCGATTGCCCCGTGGCTGGCGGCGACGTTTGGCGTGCAGCAGACGCTCGTGGGGGCAGGCATGGTCGTGACGGCGGTCCCTGCGGCTTTGCTGCTGTTTGGACGCGATCACTTTGATCGTGCCGTAAAGCAGTAAGAAACAGGTAAGAAACCATCACAATATTCGGTAAAAATCGCGATTTTGCCGAAAAACATCGAATGTTGTGATGGTTTGGCCCGCAAACGTCACTTCCACCACAAAGGGGGCCAGGCACCTTTGTGGTGGTTTTGCACCAAAGCGCCCCGTGCGCGCCTTGGTATACCATGTACGCCGTTTGCGAATACACCCCACACCGCCGCACAACCCAGAAAGGCCCCCATGGACACCACCTTCAGCCACATCAAAGCCGTGTTCTGCGATATCGACGGTACGCTGCTCACGAGCCGGCACACGGTGTCCCCGCGCACCGTGGCGGCGATCCGCGCCCTGCGCGAGTGCGGCGTGCTCTTTGGCCTGTGCACCGGGCGCGACGCCCACGCGACCGAGGCCATGTACGAGCTCTGGGGCATCGAAGGCTTGGTGGACGTGCTCGTGGGCTGCGGTGGTGCCGAGGTCATCGACCGCGCGCACGACATCAACGAGCTGAGCTATCCGCTGTCGGGCGAGACCATCGCGCGCATCTGCAAGCACATGGCGGACCTTCCGGCAACGCCCGTCTGCCCCCGAGACGGCGTGTTCTACGTGCCCGAGAGCAACGCGTGCGTCGAGCACCTGTCGCGCGTCGACGGCGTGCCCTACCAGGTGGTCGATTTTGCCGAGTTTTTGCGCGAGCCACAGCCCAAGGTGATGTTTACCATGGCGCCTGAGGTAATGCCGCGGGTGATTGAGCGGGCGTCGACGTTTGCCGATAACACCGTTAAGGCGGCGGCTCTGCAGACCACGCAGCGGCTCTACGAGTTCATGGATCCGCGCGTGTCCAAGACGCGCGGCCTGGTGCGCGTGGCAGAGCTCAACGGCATGGAGCTCCAGAACATCTGCGTGTTTGGCGATGCCGATAACGACACCTGCATGGTGGCTGACGCCGGCGTGGGTGTGGCCATGGCAAATGGCAGCGATGCCACTCGCTCCGCCGCCGATTTTGTAACCGCGAGCAACGACGAAGACGGCATCGCGATCTTTATCCAGGAGCACCTGCTGTAGCACCGGGGAAGAACCACCACAATAGGTGGCAGGCATCTTTGTGGTGGCCTCAGGCGATTTGGGCGAATTGCTACCTAGAATCTGCACGAAAATTCAAATATAGTTGTCTGAACATCATGCTTCTAACCACCGGTGGGTTAAAGATATTCTCATCAGTTTGGTAGGATATTCCTTCCGGTTAATGACCTACCGCTCACGGTCGATTTTCGACCGTTCACAGGATGTTTGCTCTTGAGCAAAAGGTTGTGCAAATAAATAAAATGCTATTAAAAAACTGATAACTAACTTAATTACCGGTAGAAACAAAAAATAGATAGCGAATAAACGAAGGTAAATCTGAGTAAATGTCAAGAGAATTAAGAACTGGTTGATTTCCGGTCTCAACCGAACACATTGAGCTGACGGCACGCTCCCGCA
>CALJCO010000022.1 GCA_938023905.1 uncultured Collinsella sp.
GGAAGGCAATCCGGCCTCCCGCCCTGCGCTCCGGCGTTGGGTCGTCGCGTGCTCGTGTCTAAAAAGCTGATTAGAAGTTTGTGTGCCGCCCCTTTTGGGGCGGCACGTTTTTGTGTGGGGTCCCTGTCTTCACAATTTCTGTCAAGCTTTTGGTCAGCTTTTGGTTAGTTGGCGGGTTCGCGGAAGGGCAAGAGATCATTCGATAAAAAAGCTCAGAGAAAGTGCCGGTAGGGGAGTTGTTGAGGTTTTCGACAGCTTTTGTCAGCAAGAAACTTTGCAGCTATTGCTACGGATTGCGTTGCCGTGGCCTTGGCGGTGCGGGATGCTGGGCGCAAGCGTCGAATGCTCAGATTTTGGAGGCCAGCATGGATCTGTTTCTTGAGACCCCGCAGCAACAAGCCGAGCGCATGTTGCGTCAGCAGCAACGGCTTATGGAGATGCAAATGCAAGGGGCGGCCATCCAACCTCCTGCACAAAACGTTGCGCCCGCGATTTCGCCTGCGGGTGAGGCGACCCCAGAGACCTATTCCGTACAGCAAGATTCATATGCCCAGGAGCTCGCGTTCGATAAACGCCGTGCGCGCCGCCGCCGTTTGGGCCAGCGCCTGCGCACATTGGCGATGATCGTGCTCATCCCGCTGGGGCTTGCGGCCATCTTTTTGGTGTCGTATGCCCTCACGTGCATTCTCAACGGCGCATCGCCCAACGAGGTGCTCCAGCATCTAGCGGCCCTGGGTCAGCGCCTAGGTGACGTCATAACAACCATCCGCGCCGGCTGGGAGAGCTAGCGTTTGTCGCATTAGGACTTCTAGGGTGTAGGGATTATCGCCACGAGTGGAATCCTTGCATCCTGTGGGTCCTGTCGTGCGACTGAATAGTATTATTGAAGATGAATAATATTAGGATTTGCTATGTATAAGCAGGATTTAGAGCAGACTCTTTTGGATATTGACGAAGAGGCGGAGCTGGAAATAGGTCCAAGAGACGATAGGCCGAGCGTTGTATTGGTGGGAGGAAGCGCCTTCATGCTAAACGACGTGACGAATCGGGCGGTTACACATGACATTGATGTGTTTGAGGCAGACAGGTGCCTCCGCGAGATCATAGCTCGATACCCCGAGGTGAATGGTATGGCAGTGGCATATTGCAACCAGATGCCATTCAATTACGAAGATCGCCTGATCCCATTGGAGATTGGGGCGCATTTTATCAGGTACTTTACGCCATCTTTGGAGGATCTGGCGGTGATGAAGCTCTATGCCTATCGTCCGAACGACATCATCGACCTCCATAGTCGAACATTTATCGACCGACTTGATTGGGATCTGCTCGAGCGGCTTATATTCGACGATGGAGAGGCGCTGGCGTCGTCGCCTTCGGAGCGGAGTTATCAAGAGATGGTCTGCGCATACAGGCAATACAAAAAGGAGGTGCTCGGTTGAATCTGACTTTTGAGGGATTTTTGAAAGGCTATTGCCGGGAGCTATCCGGACAGCAGTCGCTGAGTTTTAGGAAGCTTGTAAAGCAGGCAACAACGGTTGAGCCGCGTGTGGCGGAGCCTCTGTTTTTGCTCGCTTTGGCGCAGGGTAAGGCCGAATACGTTCTGGGTTTATCCGAGGGCTCGTGGATGGAAGAGGGCTATCGAGGTGTTTTGTCTCTGTATGGCCAAGCGAGTAGCCTGGCATCTCTATGCTCCGAGGATATGCTCCCCAATCGTTACGCCAACGTTTGGCGTGCGTATAGAGGGGTGAAAGAAAAGCCAGCGGCCGACAGAAGGGTGAACGCCCTGATGAGAAAGAGAACACTTAAAGCATTGGAGGAATCGGGTGTAACGCGCTACGGTCTCTGCCGCGATTTGAATCTGAATAAGGGAAACGTGTACGCATACTTGGCCGGCGATGACTCAAAAGTGAGCAGGAAGACAGCGCGCCGCATTATGGAATATGCGGAGGAGAGAAGCGCCCAAGAAGAGGCTGGGCGCCCGGTGCGTGTGGCGGGGTAAGATTGATCGCGGTTTTGATTGATAATCGATTGGGTTTGTTGGGCGGAATGTATGTCTGCTATTGATGTTGTGCTTGTTGTAATCGCCTTAGTGGCGGTGGGGGTTGCTGTGGCTTGCGCCCTGCAACTTAAGGGTCTTCGTGCCGAGCTGCGGGAACGTGGCGACAAGGGCGCGGAGACGCTGGCGGCACTTGAGCAGGCCAACAATGCACTCGACGCCCTTAATGTGGCGTTGGCAGAAACCCGCCGCACGGCAAACGCCATCGCGCAGCAGCAGGCGACCGATGCGGCCGTGGAGCAGCAACGCTACCTGACCATCGCGCGTGAGTTCTCGCAGGCCGGCGACCGCATGGACGACCTGCGCCGCGAGACGGCCCAACAGCTTGGCGCCAACCGCGAAGGCATTGAGCATCGCCTGGACAAGGTGCGCGAGACGGTCGATGACCAGCTGGGCGCCATTCGCAAGGACAACAACGTGCAGCTCGATCAGATGCGCGCAACGGTGGACGAGAAGCTCTCCCGCACGCTCAACGATCGCCTGTCTGCATCGTTTAAGCAGGTGAGCGACCAGCTCGAGGCCGTGTACAAGGGCCTGGGCGATATGCAATCTATCGCCACCGGCGTGGGCGACCTTAAGCGCGTGCTGGGCAATGTGAAGGCGCGTGGCATTTTGGGCGAGGTGCAGCTGGGCGCGATTCTGGCGGATATCCTCACACCCGATCAGTATCTGGAAAACGTTGCCACCAAGCCCGGCGCCTCGGAGCGTGTTGAGTTTGCCGTCAAGCTGCCGGTAGACGAGGGCGACCCCGTGCTGCTGCCGATTGACTCCAAATTCCCGGGTGATGCGTACGAGCATCTGCTCGACGCCCAGGAGTCGGGCGACGCGGAGGCCGTCGCCGCTGCGCGCAAGACGCTCGATGCGATGGTCAAACGCGAGGCCAAGGACATCTGCGAAAAGTACCTGAGCGTGCCCGCGACCACCAACTTTGGCGTTCTGTTCGTTCCGTTTGAGGGCCTGTATGCCGAGGTCGTCAGCCGCCCTGGGCTTATCGAGACCCTGGGCCGCGACTATCACGTCAACGTTGCCGGCCCCAGCACCATGGCGGCTATTCTCAACAGTTTGCAGATGAGCTACCAGACGTTTAAGTTGCAAAAACGCACCGATGACGTGCTGCGCGTACTTTCCGCCGTCAAGGCCGAGCTGCCGCGCTATCAAGCGGCGCTGCGCCGTGCCCAACAGCAGATCGAGACCGCGGGCAAAACGGTCGAGGGCATCATCACCACGCGCACCAATGTTATGGAGCGCAAGCTTAAGGATATCGACGCGCTGGAAGACGCGCGGGAGGCCGACGAGATTTTGGGCCTGGAGTCCGCAGGGTTACTTGCGGGCCAGGAAGACGAGGACTAGCCGCAACGGACGGCGGCGCGCCGGCGTAAACGCGGGGCGCGGGCGCTTTTCGCATTGCACTTGCCTAAAGCGCACTTTAATGTGCAACAATGGCCTTTCGCCCTATCAGACGCGAAAGGAAGCCCATGTCTCAGAGAAGCACCAGCCCGCTCAAACGCTCAACCGTGCGCCGCACGCTGCAGCGTTTTTGGGATGTCACGCGCACGCAGCCGCTGATCGTCTTTCTCTCGGTGTTCTCGTCGGCGGGCTACATCTTTTTGCTCACGTTTGCCAACACCTACGTGATGGCCCTCATCGTCGACCGCGTTCAGGCCGGCCCCGTGGCAGGCGATCAAGTATTCGAGGTCTTTGGCCCTTACATTCTGGCGCTCGTGCTCGTTAACCTGGTGGGTCAAATCCTCTCCAAGCTGCAGGACTACACCGTCTACAAGCTCGAGATTGCGGGCAACTACCACCTGGCGCGCCTGTGCTTTGACACGCTTTCCAATCAATCCATGACATTCCACACCAGCCGATTTGGCGGATCGCTTGTGAGCCAGACGAGCCGTTTCATGAGTGGCTACACGGGCTTGGTCGACGTGACGGTGTATTCGCTCATCCCTACCATCACCTCGGTCATCTGCACGGTGGCGGCGCTCGCCCCGGTGGTGCCCGCATTTACCGTGATCCTGGTGGGCATTATGGTCATCTACATTGCGTTTGTCTGGCTTATGTACAAGCGCATCATGCCGCTTTCGGCCGCGACGTCCGCCGCTCAGAACAAGCTGTCGGGCGTGCTTTCCGACGCGGTTACGAACATCCTGGCCGTCAAGACTTGCGGGCGCGAGGACTTTGAGCGCGACCTGTTCGATGCCGCCGACCGCGCCGCGCGCGATGCCGAGACGGTTTCGATGCACGCCATGATGCAGCGCAACTTTACGACCTCGGGCCTTATCGTCATCACCATGGCCGTGGTGAGCGTGTTCGTGGCGGGCGGCAACGCGTGGTTTGGCATCTCTGCCGGTGCGCTCGTCATGATCTTTACCTACACGTATAACCTCACCATGCGCCTGAACTACGTGAGCTCCATGATGCAGCGCATCAACCGCGCGCTGGGCGATGCGGCCGAGATGACGCGCGTACTGGACGAGCCACGTCTGGT
>CALJCO010000023.1 GCA_938023905.1 uncultured Collinsella sp.
AGGTCTCCATCTGCGCGAAGGACTCCGGCGGCCCGTACTCCTACGACGTCGTGAAGAAGCTCATCGCCGCCGCGCAGAAGGAGCACGCGGACTACGCCGTGGACATCTATCCCTACTACGGCTCCGACGTCGAGGCCACGCTCTCTGCCGGCTACGACATTCGCCATGGTCTGATCGGCCCCGGCGTGTACGCGAGCCACAACTACGAGCGCAGCCACATCGACGGCGTGCGCAATACCTACGAGCTGGTTCGTGCCTACGTTCAGCGCTAGACGCATCGACAATGCTCATCGAGCCTGCCGCCCCGGTTGTTGCAGCGATGCCAGCCGGGGCGTCCTCTATAACTTGCGGTGGCGGGGAGCTGTTATTTGATGGCTGACGTAACGGTGCCGCCGCCCAGGACGATGTCGCCGCGATAGACTACAACGGCCTGGCCGGGGGCGATGGCTCGTTGCGGCTCGTCAAAAGTTAGCAGCATTTGCCCGTCTTCGTCACGCGTAAGGGTCGCTGCCTGGTCTTTCTGACGGTAGCGATACTTGGCACCCACGCGAATGCCGCCGGCATTGAGCTCCGCCTCCATGCGGTCGGTAGGGGCGCTCCAAATCCAGTCGTTGGCCGTGAGCGCTGCGGCCGTCAGGTCCTCGGCCTCGCCCAGATGCACAATGTTGCTGGCGGCATCGACGCCCGTTACGTACACGGGATGCGCCATCGCGACGCCCAAGCCCTTGCGCTGGCCGATGGTATAGCGCAGCGCGCCGTTATGGCGTCCGACCACGCTGCCGTCGCGCCATACAATATCGCCCGGCTCGGCGGCATAACCGCAGCGGCGCTCGATATAGCCCGCGTAGTCGCCGTCCGCGATAAAGCAGATATCCTCGCTCTCGGCTTTCTGGGCGTTGATGAAGCCCTGCTCGGCGGCAATGCGGCGCACATCGCGCTCTTTGTCCAGCCCAGCCAGCGGAAAGATCGTGCGTGCCAGGCGCTCTTGCGTAAGCGAATATAAAAAGTAGCTTTGGTCCTTTTTAGGGTCCTCGCCGCGATGCAGCTGCCAGGTGCCGTCGGACGCCTGGCTCGTTTTGGCGTAGTGACCTGTGGCGATGTAATCGCAGCCCATATTGAGTGCCGCATCGAGCAGCGCGCCAAACTTAATATGGCGGTTGCAGATGATGCACGGGTTGGGCGTCAGCCCCTCCTGGTAGGCGTTCACAAAGCGCTCGATCACGTTGCGGTCGAAGGTCTGCTGCAGGTCGAGCACATGGTGGGGTATCCCCAGGTGCTCGGCGACGGCCTTTGCATCGGCGATGTCGCGGTCGACCTTGCTCATGCCCGTGACGGGATCGGGCGCGGGACAGGTGAGGCGCATGGTGGCGCCGACGCATTCGTAGCCCTGGCTTTTGAGCAGGTACGCGGTCACGCTGGAATCGACGCCGCCGCTCATGGCGACGAGCACGCGCTTGTTGTGCATGGGGAGGTTCTCCTTGGTGGCATGTGGCCAAAAAAGAAAAGCGGCGCGGGAGGCTGGTTCCGCGCCGCAGACATTGTAGCAAGTTCGGGCGTCCTGTGGGACACCCTGTTGGGATGAGCTCAGGCTGCCAGAAGAGAGGGGAGACCGGCGTGCCTTGGACTCGTTCTAAGAACGAGAGCTCTAGTCCTGGAAGAGTGCCGTGGACAGGTAGCGCTCGCCGGTGTCGGCGAGCAGCGCCACGATGGTCTTGCCTTCGTTCTCGGGGCGCTTGGCCAGCTGCAGAGCGGCCCAGACGGCGGCGCCGGACGAAATGCCCACGAGCACGCCCTCCTTGTGGCCCACGGCGCGGCCGGTGGCAAAGGCGTCGTCGTTCTCGACGGGGATGATCTCGTCGTAGACCTGGGTGTCGAGGACGTCGGGCACAAAGCCGGCACCGATACCCTGGATCTTGTGCGGGCCGGCCTGGCCCTTAGAGAGCACCGGGGAGGTGGCGGGCTCGACGGCGACGACCTGAATCTCGGGGTTTTGCTCCTTGAGGAACTCGCCCACGCCGGTCACGGTGCCGCCGGTGCCGACGCCGGCGACGAAGATGTCGACCTTGCCGTCGGTGTCGTCCCAGATCTCGGGGCCGGTCGTGGCCTTGTGAATGGCCGGGTTCGCGGGGTTCACAAACTGGCCGGCGATGATGCTGTTGGGGGTCTCCTTCTGCAACTCTTCGGCCTTGGCGATAGCGCCCTTCATGCCTTTGGAGCCGTCGGTGAGCACGAGCTGCGCACCGTATGCCTGCATCAGCTTGCGGCGCTCGACGGACATGGTCTCGGGCATGGTGATGATCACCTTGTAGCCGCGGGCGGCCGCCACCGAGGCGATGCCGACGCCGGTGTTGCCGCTCGTGGGCTCGATGATGGTGTAGTCGCCGCCACGCACGAGCTTGCCTGCCTTCTCGGCCTCGTCAATCATGTTCTTGGCGACGCGGTCTTTAACGGATCCGGCGGGGTTGAAGTATTCCAGCTTGACGAGCACGCGGGCCTTGAGGTCCTCATCGGCCTCAAAGTGGGTGAGCTCCAGAAGCGGAGTGTGGCCGATAAGCTGATCAATGGATGTGTACACATTGCTCATGGTGAACCTCCAAAGTGTTCAAATGACTGGATACCGTGTGGTTTTACGGTGTGTGTAGCAACGAAACCCACAAACCTTATGGGTTGTTCGTTTTGCTGTTGGCAAGCATAGTAGGCACTAAAGCCTAGTAATGCAATAGGAAATAGAAGATTATTACGAGTCGATTAACCATCTTGACGGGAATAGGTATTTTCAAAACCAATTTTTCGGCTAGAATTTCTACGAATTAAAAGACCGAAAGGCAGCAATATATATGTTGGTTTCCACAAAGGGCAGATATGCCCTGCGCGTTATGGTCGACTTGGCCGAGCATCAGGCGGCAGGCCGCATTCCCCTCAAAGAGATCGCCGCGCGTCAGGGGATTTCGGAGAAATATTTGGAGAACATTTTGGCTACGCTCGTGCGCGCCAATATGCTCTCGGGCATGCGCGGCAAGGGCGGCGGCTACGTGCTCACGCGCCCGCCCGAGCAGTACACGGTGGGCGAGATCCTGCGCCTGACCGAGGGTAGCCTAGCACCGGTCGCATGCCTGGACGGCGACTGCAAAGGTTGCTCGCGATCTGATGAGTGTCCTACACTCGATGTTTGGAAGAACCTGGACAAGCTCATCAACGACTACCTCGACGGCGTGACACTCGATACGCTCGTTGCCCCCAACGAGGGCTACGACTACGTCATCTAGCCCCACCTGCTATTGGGGGACGGGGCAGAAATGGTAGATTTTCTTGTCCTCTGAGGCTTGGCAAATGACAAGGCCGCCCATCGTTGCGATGGACGGCCTTCGTTTTGGCGTGTTGTGGCGGCCCGTATCCGGTCGCTTTAGTTCCTGGCGATGCTGTCGAGAATGCTGCGCATGATGGATACCAGGATGCTGCCCATAAACGCCGATCCAAAGCTGGCGATGGAGATACCCGCGCCCAGCAGATTGACCGACAGGTAGCTGGCCAGCTCGAGCATAAAGCTGTTGACCACAAGCTGAAAAATACCAAGCGTGATAATAGTGAGTGGCAGCGAGATGACCGTCAGGAACGGCTTAACGAGCGAGTCGACGATGTTGAGGAACAGTCCCACGAAGGCAAAGCAGACCCAGGCGTCGGCCATGCCGAAGGGCTGAATGCCGGGGACGAGAAACGTTGCGATCGCGATGGCGATTGAGGTCAAAAGCCAGTTGAGCATAAAGCGCATGGTGTGAATCCTTTCTTGCGCATGGCGTGGTGAGGGAGCGTGAGAGGCACATGCCTTTGCAACTCGGACAGATGCTCGGGCACGGCTCTGTTTGGGCGCCCATTGTCTCAGATATTCGTGGAGCTTGCGTGCGCATTCGGTTTCAAAACGGCGTTCGTCCTAGAAAACGCGCCGCTGGCAGAGAGTTTTGTCGCTTTAGTTTGGTGGTGTGCTAAACTGCTACGGGCAAAAGCCACAGGCGTTGCCCTATTGCATAGAACGGGCGAACGATGCCCGATGTCAGTATCAACTTCGATGCCTTTTGGCGGGTTTGGCGGTGATCGATGAATATCGAGAACATGTTTGACAAGCCTGATGTCAAGCAGCTGGTCCACGCATTTAGCCTTTTGGACGACGAGAAAGATATCCAAGCGTTTTTGACCGATATCTGCACGCCGCGCGAGATTTGCGATCTATCGCAGCGTCTGCAGGTCGCGCGTTATCTGGACGAGGGCGAGCCCTATGTTGAGGTTCAGGCGCGTACCGGCGCTTCGTCCACCACGGTGAGCCGTGTGTCCAAGGCGCTCAACGGCGAGTACGGTGGCTACCGCAAAATCCTCATTAAGCTGGAGGATGGCGAGTAGGCCGCGCCAAAAACGAATTGTGCAAAACCGCTCCTCCGGGGGCGGTTTTTTGATCCCTTAAGGACGGAGGAAAACGGATCACCGGGTTAGACTGACCCCTTCGGTGATCCGTTTTCCTCCGTCCCCAAGGGATCAAATCTGTTGGCGTGGGGCAAATCTGTCCGCGTGGGCGGGTAGGATGGATACATTGATTATTGCGAACAGTTTGAGCGGAGGACCATGCCTGTTCGAATCTATACCACCAATGCCGGCACGGATTTGAGCGATGCCGAGTCGGCGTTGCTTGCCGACCTTATTGCCCGCCATGGACGTGCCGTGCTTCTGGCGTCAACGTTTGCCGAGCTCGACCTGTGTCGCCATGATGCGGCGGAAGCCGGGATTTCGCTGGGTATTGACTACAAAACGCCTACATCGTGGCTTCGCTCGCTTTGGGAGCTTTTGGGCGACGGGCGCGGTTTCGTCGACAACCTGCAGCGTCAGATGCTGTTCTCGGACATGGTCACGCGTCTCGACGATGCCGACCTGCAGCCGCTTTCGCGCAGCCAGGGCACAGTGCGCATGCTTGCGCGCATGGCCCGCGACGTGTTGCCGGGCGTTGCGGGGACGACGGCCGAGCGATGCCGTGGCAACAATTGCCAGCCTGAGCCAAAAAGCGATGCCGAGGCTCGTGTGTTCGAGCTTTTGCGTGCCTACGCGGGTGGTTTGGACCGTCGAGATATGGTCGAGCCCTGCGAGGCGGCTGACATTATGGCCGATGCCCTGGCCGATAACCTGCCGGCGTGCACCCGCGCCGTATGCGTGCGCGGTATCACGTCGATTACGCACGGCCTGCTCGAGCTGCTGTCTGCCGTGGCGAACAATGGGGGGGAGGTCGTCGTACTGCTTGCCTGCGAGCAGGCGGCGATGCGCGAGGAGCTTGCCGCGGCATTTGATGCCCGCGGTGTGCTGTTCGAGGCCGCGCCGCTGAGGGAGGACGCCGTCGCGTCTGATGCCGCTTGCGGGACCGCCGCTCAGCCTGCCTTTATTGAGGTCGCCGGCCCCCATGCCCGTGCCCATGCTTATGCGGACGTCATCGATAAGTTGGTGAAAGCGCACAAGGAGTCCAAGGACGATAAAGTTGCTGCAACACCCGCCGACCCCGTACGCGTGCTCGTTGTTTCTGCCCGGGCACCCCAGCTGTTCGGCGAGCTTGCCGCTCGTTTGGCGGCGCGCCACGTTGCTGCCGAGACGGCCGAGTTCACGGCGTTTTCCCAATCCATTGCGGGCAGGCAGTTCACGGCGCTCGCCAACCTGATCGAGCGTATGAAGGCCGCCGACGAAGGGGCAGCTTCTAAGACTGAGTGGTGGCCCGCTCCGGAGCTTACCGACTGGATTTACAGCCCGCTTTCGGGTGCCGACGCCGCCAGCGCGCGCACGTTCGACAAGAATATGCGACTGTCGCGCAGCAAGACCACTGCGGGCGTCAAGAGCCTGCTGCAGAGCGTGCAGGGCCAGGTGAGGGGCGCGCGTAAAGCGGCGAGCGACGAGAACTGGTTTAAGAACGTGCCGTGCGTGATCTCGGACGTGTTCCAGGCGCTGTGGCGCGACAAACCCGTGACGGCGCTCAAGGCCATGCTTGCCGTTGCCGAGGCACTGCCCGATCGCGCACTTGGCGGTCTCGACGGTCAGGCCCGTCGCCAGGCGGAGGTGGCCCTGCTGCGCCACGTCATCGACATCCTTATGAATGGCGCCCGTGCGCTCGACGTGTCGCAGGCCGCGACCGTGCCCGTGCTCGATGACATTCGCACCAAGGTGGACAAGCGTAGCGCCGCCTACGATTACGAGACCTACGAGGTTGACCGTGCGCCACGCGCCCAGGTTCGCTTTGCTTCGCTTGCCGATGCGGCGGCCCTGCGCCCCGGCAGCTACGATGCCGTGCTGTTTGCCGACGTCGACCTGGACAGTTATCCGCTCTCACATGAGGAGGGCCCGCTGGCAACGCTGACGGCAGAGTTAGATCGCAGCGGTGTGACGCTTGAGCCTGCGGCCTTGCTGCGCGCACGCTTTGGCCGCGCGATACAAGCGTCGCGTGGTCCGGTTGCGCTTGCCCGCGTGACGCACGATCGCCAGGCGCGCGAGTGCTACCCGGCTGCCGTGTGGACCGAGTTGCGGGCGCATGCCGAGGCCACTAACGATGCTAAGGCCGCTGACGCCGACAAGGCCGCTGACGCCGACAAGGCCGCTGACGACGCTAAGGCCGTTGGCGCCGACAAGGCGAAGTGCGTGGGCGAGGGCGATATCGTAAGGGACTTCGATCCCGCGGCAGGCGAAGGTCTTAGGCGCGAGCGCGTGACCTGCGAAGCTCCTCAGCATCTGAGCGATGAAGCCATTCCGTATCTGGTCCTGCGCCGTCGCGATGGCGAGGGCGAGGATGCGCCGCTGGTGCCGCGCCTGACGTCTGCCTCGCAGATCGAGGCCTATTCGACCTGCCCGCTATGCTGGTTCGTCTCGTACCGCGTGAAGCCCCAGTCGATCGACGCCGGCTTTGGCAATATGGAGAAGGGCAACTTTGTTCACGACGTGCTGGAGCATTTGCACGCTCGTCTGCCCCAGGAGGGCATGGAGCGTGTGACGCCCGAGAACCTGCCGCGTGCTCAGGAGCTGCTGCGCGAGGTTTTTGACGAGACCTTGGCCGAGCATGCCTCCAAGCGTGGCAACGAGGGCCCGCTCGTGCCGCTCTCTCCGGTGGAGGAGCGCCAGGTGGCCGAGATTTTGCCGCAGCTGGAGGGCGTGCTTGCCTATGAAGCCGAGGCGCTGACTCCTTTTGCTCCGCGCTACCTTGAGTTTGCCTTTAACGATCTTAACGTTGAGTATGCCGGCTGGCCGCTCGGCGGGCGCATCGACCGCGTGGATGTGGATGCCGAGAACCGCGCCGTCGTGATCGACTACAAGCACCGCACGGGCGTTGAGGAGTTTAAGCTCGCCGACCCTACGGTGCGCGACGAGGAATCGGGCGCGGCGCCCATCGACGATCCGCGCTGGTTGCCGCCACATACCCAGACGCTCATCTACGCCCAGGCCATGCGCCGGGCGCTGGATTTGGACACCCGCGCGGCGCTCTACTTTTCGACCAAGGGCGGCAAACCGGCGTTGCGCGGTGCCGCGAGCGCCGAGCTGCTCGAGGAAGAGCGCGGCGACGGTCGCATCCCGGGTCTCAAGAAAGGTTTCCCCGGCGAGGGCGGCAGCATGGACTTCGACGCCCTGCTCGATCGCGTGGAGGCCGGCATCGCCGAGCGCCTGCGCGAGCTCGAGGCGGGCAACGTTGCCGCCGTCGACCCGACGTCGGCTCAGGCCGCGCATGCGCGCTGCTCGTATAACCACGAAGGAACGTTTGTAAGGAGGGACGTGTAGACCATGGATCTTTCGACTTTGATGCCGCAACAGCTGCAGATCGTCAAAACACTCGACCGTCCGCTGTTTGTCTCGGCGGGCGCCGGTTCGGGCAAGACCTTTACCCTCACGCGCCGCATCGTCTACGCGCTCTCGCCCGAATCCGGTCCGTTCGTTGAGCATCTGGACCAGGTGCTCGCCATCACCTTTACCAAGGATGCCGCGGCCGAGATCCGTGACCGCGTGCGCCGCGCACTCATCGACGAGGGCATGGACGAGGAGGCCCTGACCGTCGACGATGCGTGGATCTCGACCATTCACGGCATGTGCTCGCGTATCCTGCGCGCACACGCGTTGGAGCTGGGTATCGATCCCGAGTTCACGGTGCTCACCGATACCGACGAGCTTATGGATCAGGCTGTTGAGCATGTGCTGGGTCGCGCGACGGCACCCGATACCGCCCCCGAGCTCGCGGCATCGCTCAAGGCCCTCTACGCCTGGTATCCCATGACGGGCGAGGGCGGTCCCTTTGGCGCCGGCACGACCATCAAGGGTCTGGTGCGCGACCTGCTGGAGCTCTCGAGCCAGCTGCCGGGCGGCATGGACGATGTGTGCGTGGCGCGCGGCCAGGCTGACACTTCGGCGCTTGCCGACGCCTATCGCGCGGCGTTGGGTGCGAGCAAGGCCGCGACCGAGAAGGCACAAGTGGCACTCGACGCCATCGACGCGTTTGAGGCGAGCGGCAAAACCATGGAGGATGCGGCGCGGCTCATGATGTCGTGCACCATGCCGCGGGCGAGCAAGGCGTTCCCCAAGGAGCAGGTCGAACTGCTCAAGGCGGAGGCTGCCGATGCATTTATCAATATCGTGCTTGCCTGCGGTGGCCCGGCGCTCGATGCACTGGTGGGCTTGGCCCGCTCTGTAGAGGCTGAGTACCGCGCACTGAAGGCTACCCAGTCCGCCCTCGATAATAACGACCTGCTGCGCATGGCCTACGAGGCCCTGCGCGATTACCCGGCCATCCGAGCGGCATACGAGGGCCGTTTTAAGATGGTCATGATCGACGAGTTCCAGGATACCGACCAGATGCAGGTCGATCTGATCCGTTACCTGACGGGTGCGGGTGAGCGTGCACTGTGTACCGTGGGCGATGCGCAGCAGTCGATCTATCGCTTCCGCGGCGCCGAGGTCGAGGTCTTCCGTCGCCAGGAGCGCAAGGTGGGCCTGTCTGCCGCGCCCGAGGCGACTGCCGTGGCCGACGCCCCCGCCGGCGAGCTCGTCAAGCTCGTGCGCAACTTCCGCAGCCACGACGAGGTGCTGCGTTACGTGGCACGCGTCTTCGATGGCGATGACGGCGGCCTGATGCAGGGCTTTTTGGATCTTGAGGCGAGCGACGGCCGCAAGGACACGCTGGTGGCAGACGCCTCGCGTCGCCAGGCGCTCTTTGTTGCCGGCGGCAGTATGCAGGAGCGCACACAGGCCAAGGCCCGTGCGATCGCCGAGCGATTCCGCGCGCTTGCCGATGCCGGCCAGCCCCAGGGCGGCATGGTGCTGCTACTGGGCCGCATGACCAACGCAGGCGTCTACGCACAGGCCTTCCGTGACCAGGGACTCGACTGCGTGATCGCGGGTGGCTCTGTCTTTGCCCAGGCAGCCGAGGTGCAGACGGTGCGCGCCCTAGTCTGCACGCTCGCCAACCCGGCCGATACGGCGCAGGGCCTTATGCCACTGCTCGCCTCGCCGATGTTTGCGCTCGGCGCCCAGGAGTTCCTGGCGCTGGCGACCAAGCTCGATAGCGAGACGGGGGAGACCTCGCGCCGCAACATCGATGCGGGCATCATGAGCGATTCCGATGTGCCGGGTTTGCAAGACTTGCCGCTCGTGACGCGCGCCCGCGAGGTGCTGCGGTATGCGCTTCGTCGCGTGGGCCGCGATTCGTTCGCCGCCATCGCGCGCGATACTGTCAATGCCTCCGGCTGGTTTGTGCGTCTGGCACAGCGTGGTCCCGAGGGCAAGGCCATTGCCGCCAACGTGCTTAAGGCGCTCGATGCCGTGGCCGAGGCGGAGGCCGAGTTCGGTAACTCGCCGCGTTCCATTGCGCTTGCCTTCGACCGCTTCTTGGCGGGCAAGGAGGCCCCGGGTGCCCTCAACGAGGAGGGCGACGGCGCGGTGCGCATCATGACGGTGCATGCCTCCAAGGGCCTGGAGTATCCGGTCGTGGCGGTTGCGGAGTGCTTTGGCGTGCGTAAGTCTTCGGGTGCGGCTCAGATGGGGCGTGTCGAGGGCGGAGCGCAGGTCGTGGCGCTGCCGGCACGCTTCGACGGCGTTAAACTCGCGGACGGCACGTTCGTGAAGGGCGATGACGTCAAAAAGCAGTTTGAGCACGCGTTTAAGGGCAAGGGCATGTCGCTGTGGCTGCCGCCAGAGCTCATGGAGGACGTCTGTGCGACGGGCTCTCCCGCCGAGGCATTTGCCCGCCTGCGTAACGACGACCTGCAGCTTTCGCTCGAGGAGCGGGCTCGCTTGCTCTATGTCGCCATGACGCGAGCGCGTGAGCTGGTGATCTTGGCGATGGATGCCGGCGTGAGCCGCGGCAAGGTGACGGCGCCGACCTTCGACGTCGAGACCGATCTGACCTATGACGTGCTGCGTCGTATTCTGCCTACCGACGCGCAGGCCTTGCCGCAGCTCGATGCCGACCGCCTGGTGTTCGACAACTCCAAGCCGGGCGACTACGAGCTCATCTCGCTGGCGGACTTTACGTTTGGCGAGCAGGCGTTTGAGGCCAATGCTTCTCTGGATGCCGAGGGCAGGCTTGTCCGCGGCGATGCGGAGCCGGAGGGCGCCGGTGCGGATGCCCGCGCCGCCGTTCCCGGCCCTGCCGACCCCGAGCCCGATGCGTTTGAGCTCGTGTATCCCCAGACGGTGGGCGTGCGCATGGGCGCCTGCCCGTATCCGGCGCGCGATTCGTACAGCTACTCGTCAATTGCCGCGGCGCTGCATGCCGAGTCCGAGGACCGTGCCGCCGAGGCACACACGCCCATGGACGAGGCCGGCGATGATGCGGAGTCGGATGGTTCCGAGATGACGGATGCAGGCGTGGCCGCCGTTGAGCCCGCCGGCAACCCCATGGCGCTGGGCTCGGCGTTCCATGCCGCCTGCCAGTGGCTGATCGAGATGGGTGCCGATGCGCTGCCCGCCGAGCGTGCCGACGCCCTGGCTCGCCTGTGGCGTCTGACGCCGGAACAGCGCGAACGCTTCGACGTTGCCCTGGATCGCTGGCTCAAGTCGGCGGTCCGTGCCGAGCTGCTTGCCTGGCCGTGCGTTCGCGCCGAGGTGCCGTTCTTTTCGCTGGGCTGCGAGGATGAGGACATCGCTCGCTACGGTGCATATGCCGAGGGCGCCATCGATGCTTTGGCGACGAACCCGGCGGATTCGTCATGCGCGCTGGTCATCGACTACAAGACGGGCGGCACGCCGGACGAGACGCCGGAACAGCTGCAGGAGAAGCACGCCCTGCAGGCGCGCGTCTACGCTGATGTTTTGCACAAGGCGGGCTTTGAGGCCGTGACCGTCAAGTTCGTCCGCGTGGAGCAGCCGGATCCAACCATCTTCGTCGAACCCGCCGAACCTCAAGTGGTCACCTACAACCTCTAGCCCTCAAATAACTTGCGGTGGAATACGGACTGTTTTGGCCAAAAAAGCCGCCAAACTGTCCGCATTTCACCGCAACTGCGTGAGTAGCCGTGTGGGTTTGGCTAGGTTCGGGTGCTGTCCGTGCCGTGCGGTAAAATCGTTCAGTCAGAACACGAACCCGCATCGGAGCTCATCACATGGCATTCGTCCATCTGCACAACCACACCGTTTTCTCCATGCTCGACGGCGCAACCCGTATCCAGGATATGGTCAACCGTGCCGTAGAGCTGGGCATGCCCGCCGTCGCCATTACCGACCACGGCTACATGTATGGCGTGCCCGACCTGGCGCTGGCCTGCGACGCCGTCAACCACAACACGCCCGAGTACAAAACCTGGAGCCACGACAAGGCCTTCTTGGAAAAGGATCGCCGCGACGAGCTGGTGGAGCCCGATCCCGAGGAAAACCCGCGCGAGCATGCCCAGTATGTGAAGGACATGGCCATGTGGGACGAGAAGGGCAACATCGACGAGCTCAAGCCGCCCCTGGTCATCAAGCCCATCTTTGGCTGCGAGGTCTACTTTACGCCGGACGAGACCCTTGCCCGCGACCATAAGCCCGAGCTCTACCACATGATCCTTCTGGCCAAGGACCAGGAGGGCTACGTCAACCTGATGCAGACGGTCTCCGAGGCAGCCGTGCAGGGCTTTTACTACAAGCCCCGCGTGACGCTCGACAACCTGCGCCGCCACGCCAAGGGCATGATCTGCACCAGCGCCTGCATCGCGGGCATCATTCCCAAATACATCGACCGCGGTGACATGGAGGGCGCCATCAAGTGGGCCGAGACCTTCCGTGATACCTTCGAACCTGGCGACTTTTATATCGAGATCCAGGAACACGGCATCACCACCGACAACGGCCTGACCGATGAGCAGATGGACCGCACGCTCATCGACATCGCCAAGCAGGTAGGCGTCAAGGTCATCGCCACCAACGACTTCCACTACCTGCGCCGCGAGGACGCTCCCGTGCAGGACGTCATCATGTGCATTGGCATGAACGCCAAGGTCGACGATCCCAACCGCATGCGCATGACCGGCTCGGAGTTTTACATGAAGACCGAGGAGGAAATGCGGGCGATGTTTCCGTATTGCCCCGAGGCCTGCGACAACACGCTCGAGATCGCCGACAAGTGCTACGTCGAGCTGGACTGGGACTCCATCATCCTGCCGCGCTTCCCGTTGCTCGACCCCGGCGAGACGCACGAGAGTCAGTTCCGCCGCGAGTGCGAGAAGGGCCTGCGCCAGCACTACGGTGACGACTGGGCCACGCGCGAGATCGGTGGCGTCAACATCAAAGAGCGCTTTGAGTACGAATACAAAGTCATCTGCGACAAGGGCTTTGCCGCCTACTTTTTGATTGTTGCCGAGTACGTGCAATGGGCCAAGGACAACGGCATTGGCGTCGGCCCCGGCCGTGGCTCGGCTGCCGGCGCTATCGTCGCCTACGCCATGAACATCACCGCGTTCGATCCGCTCGAGAACGGCCTGATGTTCGAGAGGTTCCTGTCCCCGCAGCGTACCGAGATGCCCGATATCGATATGGACTTCGACGATGAGCGGCGCCTCGAGGTCGTGGAGCACGTTCGCCAGCTCTACGGCCCCGAGAAGGTCACCCACGTCATCACCTACTCGACCATTAAGGCCAAGCAGGCCATCAACGACGCCGCTCGCGTCCTGGACTACCCGGTCTACATGGGCCAGCGTCTGTCCAAGATGGTCTCGAGCGACCCCAAGGTCAAGCTCAAGCAGGTGCTCGAAAAGCAACCCGGCAAAGAGGACCTGTTTAACCCCGATTTTGCCGAGGCATATAAAAAGGACGACGCCGCCCGCCGCATCATCGACACGGCGCTCTCAATCGAGGGCCTCACCCGTGGCGAGGGCGTGCACGCGTGCGCCGTTCTGATCTGCCGCGACCCCGTCAACGAGCACGTGCCCACCAAGCTCGACACCAAGGGCGGCGTCGAGATTACCCAGTACGAGGGCCATACCGTTGCCGACATGGGCCTGCTCAAGATGGACTTCTTGGGCCTGCGCACGCTGACTGTTATCTCCAAGGCAAAGGCAAACATCAAGAAGAACTTCGGCATCGACATCAAAGAGGAAGAGATTCCCTTTGACGACCCCGAGATCTTTAAGCTCATGGGTTCCGGCCACACCGCCGGCGTCTTTCAGGTCGAGTCCGCCGGCATGACGGCCACGATCAAGAACATGAAGCCCACCGAGTACAAGCACGTCGTGGCATTGATCGCTCTGTACCGCCCGGGCCCGCTGGGCGCCGGCATGGTCTCGTCCTACATCAACCGTATGAACGGCAAGGAACCGGCGGTTTCCTACGACGACCGCCTGGACGACATCCTGGGCGAAACCTACGGCACCATGGTCTACCAGGAGCAGGTTATGCTCATCTCCGTCGAGATGTGCGGCTTCTCCAAGGGCGAATCGGACTCGCGTATCCGTAAACCCGTGGCTAAGAAAAAGATCAAGCTGCTCACGTCGACGGTGCTGCACTGGGAGGATGGCTCGGACGAGACCACCTACGACCACTGGATGAACGGCGCTATCAAGAACAACTACACGCGCGAGGTCGCCCAGAAGATTTGGGACGATGTTCTCGAGTTCGCATCTTACGCCTTTAACAAGTCGCACTCCGCCGGCTACGCCATCCTGGTTATGCAGACGGCGTGGCTCAAGGCGCACTATCCGCACGAGTACATGGCGGCCGTTCTGACGTCCTACACGGGCAAGACCGACAAGATCGTTCATTACGTCTCGGCGTGCCGTCACGACGGCATCCCCGTGCTTTCGCCAGATGTCAATGAGTCCGGTACCGAGTTCACGGCTACCAAGGAGGGCGTGCGCTTTGGTCTGGCCGGCATCCGCGGCGTGGGCACCGGCGTGGCGCAGGCGATTATCGCCGAGCGCGAGGCGGGCGGTCCGTTTAAGACGCTGCACGATTTTGTCGAGCGCGTGGACTCGAGCCAGGCCAACCGCCGCGTGATCGAATCGCTCATCAAGGCAGGCGCCTTCGACTCCACGGGGTATCCGCGTCGCCAGATGATGCACTTTGTGGACAAGAACAACCCCGAGAACATCATCGATGCCGCGGTAAAGCGCCAGAAGGATCGCGCGAGCGGCCAGACGTCGTTCTTCGATATGTTTGGCGACGTTGAGGGCTCGGGCTTTGAGGTGAGCGTGCCCGATCCGGATGGCCAGGAATGGGACCGCCACCTTAAGTTGAGTCAGGAGAAGGAGGTTCTGGGCATCTATGTCTCGGACCACCCGCTGCGCCCGTTTGAGTATGCACTAGCCAAGGCGCGTGACTTCTCGTTCTCGCAGATCGACACCGGCTACGAAGTTCAGAATCCTACGGGCGGCACCATCAACCAGGAAATTCCCGAGGGCAAGGCGCTGTGGTGGGCCGGCATGGTCTCGAGCGTGTCCAAGCGCGTGACCAAAAACGGTGACCCCATGGGCATCGTGCAGCTCGAGGACATGGAAGGCGAGGCCACCGTCGTCGTGTTCCCCAAGACCTATAAAGAGGCCGAGGGGTACCTGTACGGCGAGGTCGATCCCGAGACCGGCGCGCAGCTGTCCGATGCCTTTGTGCGCATTAAGGGCAAGCTCGAGCGCTCGGACCGCGGCGACCAGATCATCGCGCAGGAGATCGTGCCGCTCGAGCTCAACGAGGAGAACAACAAGCCCAAGGTGTTTGAGGTCATGGTGCCCAACAGCCGCTTTAGCCAGGGCAATATGGCGCGCCTGGCCACGGTGCTCACCGCTAACCCGGGCGGCGACCGCGTGGAGATCTTTATCGAGCAGGTGGACGGGCGCGTGCTGCGTGCCGAGGTACCTGCCAAGGTCAACGCGCGTTCGATTCCGCTGCTGGCCGAGGCCAAGGCCATTGTGGGTAACCAGGGTCGCGTGACGGTGATCTAAGCTACCCCGGGTGAGATTGGAGGAAGTGATGGCGCAGGGGACGTTTGTGCAGGCGCTCCGGAAAGAGGCGGCGCTGAGCGGCACCTTTATGAAGGGCCGCTCGCTCATGCTCAACGGTGCCGTGCTATCGTTTGAGGACAGCGGCTCGCGCTTCTCCAAAAACGTGACGGTCGAGGGCACGGTGCGCGGCTCGCGCGGTGACCTGTACAAGACGCACGTGGCGCTCGACATGGACGAGCACGAGGTTATCGACTACGACTGCGACTGCCCCGCCGCATACCGCTATCCCGGTATGTGTAAGCACGCCATTGCCACGGCGCTGGCGTATTTGGATGCCAGCGGCGCCGAGCCCGTCGAAGGTTTGCGCACGCCGGTTCGCACGTTTACGGCGCAGCCGAAACAGCCCGCGCGCGCCGCGTCCGCCGCGCCGGCCGTCAACCCCAACTTTCCCTTCCCGGCGCCCGTCCCCACGAGCCCGAGCCTTGTGGCGGCGCTTTCCGATCTTTCGGACGCGCGCATGGATGAGCTGGCGAGCATGCGCCGCAAGCTTGCCGGTGCCGTTGATCCCGACGCTCCCAAAGCGGCGTTGGAGCCCTCGTTGGTGCCGTACTACAATCCGCTGTTCGCTGACCGCTTTAGCTGGGCGCTCGAGTTCCGCATTCGCTGTGGATCGGTGTCCTACGTGGTCAAGGACATCGACGGCATGGCCGATGCCTACGTGCGCGGCGGCACGTTCTCCTATGGCAAGAAGCTCACGTTTGTCCATTCACCTGAGGCCTTTGACGAAACATCGGCAAAGCTGCTCAACCTTGTTGCGACGACAGTTGCCTATCTCGATGACATCACAAGCTCGCGTTCGGCGTCGTACGACTTTGCCCGCAGCGGTTTTGTTGCCGAGCGTCAGTTGCCGCTGTCCGAGCATAGCATCGTATATGTGCTGGACCTGCTGCGCGGCCAGACCATCTCCTTTGAGCCCGCCTGGTCGCGGGGGATGACGACGCATCGCACCTACGACGTGGCGGTTGAGCTGTCTCCGCAAGGGGAGGACGGGGCATCCGCTAAGCGCCCACCGCTGCTTGCCGCCAAAATCGCGCCGGCGGCTGGCGGCAGCTACGATCTGCGCCTGCCGGCCGATACATACTGCTTTGCTTCGGGCGACGTTGCCTATCTGGTTGACACCCGCCGTGCACGCCGTACCGATGTGGCGTTCGCCCGGCATGTGGCGTCGTTCCTATCGCGCTTGCTGCCCTGTCGCACGCCGGTCCATATTGCCGCCGAGCAGGTGGGCGAATTCTGCCGCATGGCACTGCCCATTTTGCGCGACTATACCGACCTTACCGCGCCCGCTGCGCTCGATACCGTGGCGCCCGAGCCGAGCTTTGCCATGGCAATCGGCGTCGACGATGGGCTCGTGACCTGCAAGATTACGGTTACCTACGGCGACTGGTCGGCGGATCTCTTTGGCCTGGGCGCTCCGGGCAGTCCCTTTGAAGAGCAGCGCCCCGGTGTGCCACCCCGCGACGAGGTGGCGGAGTTTCGCGTTATGGATACGGCGGCCCTGTACTTCGATTTCTACGAGGGCGGTCTGGCGTTTGAGGAGCGCGATGACGCCCGCTTGTTCTGCCTGCTGACCGAGGGCCTGTCCGCCCTGTCCGAGCTGGGTGAGGTCATGCTTAGCGACCGTCTGCGCCAGATCTCGGTCCGCCCCGCGCCCAAGCTCTCGGTTCGTGCGACCGTTAAGAGCAATCTGCTCGATGTCGAGCTGGGCGCGAGCGGGCTTTCGGCCGCGGACCTTGCCGTCTATCTCGATTCGTACAAGCGCCATCAAACGTTTGCGCGCCTTACGTCCGGCGACATCATTCGCCTGGACGAGGGAGCGCGCGCCGCGTTTGGCCTTGCCGAGGACCTGGGTGTCGATGCCGTCGACCTGCTCGACGGCGTGTCGCTTCCCGCGTCGAGCACCCTGTTCGTCGACAGCATGCTCGCACGCACGCCGGCGCTCGAGGCCGATCGCGACGCTGCGTTCCGCCGTACCGTCGAGCGCCTGGACACGCTCGGCAAGATGGACTTTACGGTGCCGGCATCGCTCAAGGCAACGATGCGCGGCTACCAGGTCGACGGATACCAGTGGCTCGGCTCGCTTGAACACCTGGGCCTTGGCGGCATCTTGGCCGACGACATGGGCCTGGGCAAAACGCTCCAGATGATTGCGCATATTCTGGCGCGCGTGGAGGCGGGGGACACCAAGCCCACGCTCGTGGTATGCCCGGCCTCACTCGTGTACAACTGGACTGCCGAGCTGGAGCGCTTTGCCCCGTCGCTCGATGTGTGCGCCATTGTGGGCGCCAAGGCTCAACGCCGCGTGCAGATCGCCGGCGTGGCCGAGCATAGCGTGGTCGTGACGTCGTATGACCTTATGCGGCGCGATATCGACGAGTATGTCGAGCAGGATTTTGCCCGCGTGGTGCTCGATGAGGCACAGTACATTAAAAATCCGCTCACGCAGGTGGCGCGCGCCGCCAAGCGCCTGCCTGCCGGCGTGCGCTTTGCCCTGACGGGCACGCCCATCGAAAACCGCCTATCCGAGCTCTGGAGCATCTTCGACTTTTTGATGCCGGGCCTGCTGGGCACGCGTGAATCGTTTGCAAAGCGATTCGAAAGCCCGGTCGAGCATGCCGAGGGCGATAGCGCCGCTCGCCTGCAGGCGCTCGTGTCGCCGTTTGTGCTGCGTCGCGTTAAGGAAGACGTGGTGGCCGACCTGCCCGAAAAGATCGAAGACACGGTGATGGCACAGCTTACCGGCGAGCAACGCAAGCTCTACCTGGCCAACCAGGACCGCATCGCCCAGCAGGTGCAGCACCGCGAGGCTGGGGAGTTCAAGAAGGACAAGCTCAAGGTGCTCGCCGAGCTCACCAAGCTGCGCCAGATCTGCTGCGACCCGCGTCTACACTACGAGGATTACAAGGCGGGGAGCGCCAAGCTTGATACGTGTATGGAGCTCGTGCACGGCGCACTCGACGGCGGGCATCGCATCCTGTTGTTCAGCCAGTTTACGGGTATGCTCGATATCATCGGTAAGCGCTTGGCCAAGGAGGACATCGCCTTCCTTAAGCTCACGGGCGCTTCGTCTAAGGAGAGCCGCGCCAAGATGGTCGCGCAGTTCCAAGCGGGCGAGGTTCCGGTCTTTTTGATTTCGCTCAAGGCGGGCGGCGTGGGCCTTAACCTGACGGCGGCCGACGTGGTCATCCACTACGACCCGTGGTGGAACGTGGCAGCGCAGGACCAGGCGACCGACCGCGCGCACCGTATTGGCCAGCAACATACCGTGACCGTGTACAAGCTCATCGCCAAGGACACGATCGAGGAGCGCATTATGCAGATGCAGGAGTCCAAGCGCGACCTGGTCAACAGCGTGCTCGGCGGCGACGGCATCTCGTCGGCGCTGTTTACCCGCGAAGATGTTCTGGCGCTGCTGGGCGGCGACGGGCGCTAACCCGCTCGGGTGGGGCCGCCAGGGCGGATAGCGCACGCTGCCCCATCGTCCCCGCCCGTTATGTGTTCATTTGCAATGCCGTGGATGGTTTGTCTGCCTTTGGGCATAAGAACCATCAAGAACATTGGCACGTCAGCAAAGGAGAACATCATGGCGAAATTCTTTAAGGACCCCGATGGCAAGCTCATTGCCGCCCTGGGCAACGACGTTGCAACCCCTGCCGGTTGCACGGAACTGACCGCAAACACTGAGGACGCGGCGCACGAGAAGCACGTGCCTGTTGTCGAGACCGAGCGCGACGGTCACGTGATTCGCGCGCGCGTTGGCTCGGTCGAACATCCCAGCCTGCCCGAGCACTATATTGAGTGGATCGCCCTTGAGGCTGAGGGCCGTCTGGAGATCCATTACCTTGAGCCCGGCATGAAGCCCGCGACGTATTTTGCCGGCGGTTCCAAGACCGGTACCGTCTATGCCTACTGCAACCTGCACGGGCTGTGGTCCGCGACGTTCTAGGAGCGCGCCCCCGCTCGGGGTATCATAGCTAGCATATGCACATGCGAGCGCCGACTGCATTATGCGGCCGGCGCTTTTACTACGACAACGATGGTTTACGACGGAAAGGGCTGAGCCATGAAGCTCGCGCTTGCACAGATCGATATGCGCCTGGGTGATATTGAGGGCATTTGCGGCCGCATCGAGGACCAGGCTCGTCTGGCCCACGGGCGCGGGGCGCGCGTGCTGTGCGTTCCGGCTCCGCTCTTTATGGGCGCCATGCCCGGGGGCCTGGTGGGCACCGCCGACTTTGAGCACGACATGCTTGCTGGCTTGACTGGTGTCGCCGAGCGTATCCAGGAGCTTGACATGATCTGCATCGTGCCCGCGGCGGTTTCGTTTGAGGGCCAGCCGCTGCTCGACTACATGATGCTCAAGGACGGTCATGTGGTGCCGGCGCGTTCGAGCATTGCCCTGCAGCGTGGCGAGAACAACGACACGCGTTGGGCGCCGCCGGTGTTCGACGTGGACGGCGTGCGCATCGCCGTGATTTTTGACTTGGACCGCGAACTCGAGATGTTGCCGACCGGTGTTGACCTCATTGCGTATTTCCAATTCAATGCGTTTGACATGACCGACCGCGAGACTGCCGCCATTGCCGCCGTTCGCAGCGGCGCCTACCGCAAGATCGCATCCAAGCGCAGCGTGTGGTTTGCCTGTATGGCGCCGGTCGGTGCCTATGACGAGTCGGTGTATACCGGCGGTTCGTTTGTGCTCGACGACTGCGGTCGCGTGGTGGCCCAAGCGCCGTGTTTTGAGGAGAGCCTGCTGGTTCAGGAGATTCAGCGCGGCGTGATGCTCGATGCCCTGGAAGATCACGAACTGCCCGAGTTCCGTTCCGAGGAGTGGCTGTGGCAGGCGCTGGTGCTCGTCGTGCGCGACAACGCCCGGGCCCACGGTGCGTCGCGCCGTGGTGGCACTCGAGGGCGACTTGCCGTCGTCCCTGCTGGCGGCGCTGGCCGTCGACGCTCTGGGCCCACGTAATGTGATTGGCCTGGTGCTGGGGCGCAACCGCATCTTTACGCCGGCGCAGGAGGAGGCCGAGGCTGCTCGCTGTGCCGCCGTTCGCGCCATTGCCGAGCGCCTGCATATTCGCACGGTTGAGCGCGATGCGCCGGATGCCGCGCGCGTGCTCGACCGCGATGTGTCGGCGGGCGACGCCGAGCGCCTGCGCTCTCGCACGCCGGGCCTCATGCTGGAGGATACGGCGCTCGAGCTGGGTGCGATGGCGTTGAGTCCGCTGTCCAAAACCGAGTACGCGCTGGCGGCGCCGGCGCTTTGCGGCGGCTACCAGGGCGATTACGCGCCCTTTGGCGATGTGTACCTGTCGACGCTTGAGTTTGTGGCGCGTGTGCGCAACCGCGCGTCTGCCGTGGTGCCCCAAGAGCTCGTGACGCTCAACGCGGTGGAAGATTGTATGGAGCGCGTGCTGGCGCAGGCGCTCTCGACGCTCGACGGTCCGGTCGATATGCTCGACCGCGCGGCACAGCTGCTCGGCGGGGTCGAGCCGGGTGAGATCGATGGCGCGCTTGAGGCGCACGTGGACCGCAATCGATCTTTCGACGACATCCCGATGGCCGCTGGCAAGCCTGAGGCCTGCTCGCTGCTGCTGATGCTCGTTCGACAGGGTGAGGCTGCCCGCCGCATGTTGCCGACGGCGCCGATCGTTTCGTCCCGTTCGTTTGCCGAGCGCTCCTGGCCGTACATGCTCGCGTGGTCCGACCTGGGGCTTAACGGCAAGGAGCGTATGACGGTCGATTCGCTGGCGCGCGCCGAGGTGCGCCGTTTTGCTGACGAGGATACGAGTGAGCGCGTGCGAAACGAGATGATGGGCGTGCTGGGCGAGCTACTGGGTATTTCGCCCGAACAAATGGAGGAGTTGCGCTCTGAAGACGGTCAGCGTCGTTTACACGAGGGAATGAAAAAGTTCGAGGGCGAGGTTCAGGACGCCATCGATAAGATGATGGGCGGCCAGGGTGGCCCGCAGGGTGGGCCCCAGGGTGGCCCGATGCCGCATCCGCCGGTTGATCCCCGACAGTTCCCATTCTTCTCGCAGAACTAAACTGGGGACGGGGCCAAGGTTACGCGGTTTTGCCAAACCGCGTAACGAGTCGACGCTGCGCGAGCCCCTGTCGGGCAATCTGCCGCTCAAACCGTCGCTTGCGTACCGAAGTACGCGGCGCTCCTCTTTCGCGACACCTTGCCACGGCAGGGACTCGCTCGCTGACTTATGCTCAACCTATGGTTCAACCTTGCTTGTTAGATACGGTCGCTGTTGTGTTATTCTAGAACAGACGTTCGTGAATAGTGCGCGGGGCCTTGTCTCGCGCCGTGCTTGTGGCGAGGGGAGGTTGGCTTGGTTATTTTGGGCATCGACCCCGGTTTGGCTCATACGGGTTGGGGGATTATCGAGGAGCGGCGTGGCGAGGTTCGCTGCCGTGCCTATGGCTGCATCGAGACCAGCGCAGGCAGTCCGCTCGCGGTGCGCCTGTCGCATATCGCCCGCGACCTCAAGGGTGTCGTGGAGCGTTATCGACCCGATACCGCTGCCATCGAGAGCATCTACTTTGGCGCTAATGTCCGCTCGGCAATCCCCACGGCACATGCCCGCGGTGCCGCGCTCGTGGCGCTTTCGGAGTGCGCGCTCGAGATCGGCGAGTACACGCCTATGCAGATCAAGCAGGCTGTGGTGGGCACCGGTGCCGCAGATAAGCGGCAGGTCGCCTACATGGTGCGCACGCTCACGCAGCTCGATCACGACCCGCATCCCGACCATGCCGCCGATGCCCTGGCCTGCGCCATCTGCCACGTTAACCTCAGCCGTACCCGGGCGCTTACCGGCGGCGAGTTCTATCAACAGAGAGGAACCGGATACTGATGATCTCCCAGCTCCACGGAACGCTTGTCGAGGCCACGATGAGCTCTGCTGTCGTCGATGTGTCGGGCGTTGGCTTTGAGCTCGGCATCTCGGGCAGCACTGCGGCCACGTTGCCGACGCCCGGCGGCGAGGTCCGCCTCTACACGCGTATGCAGGTGCGCGAGGACGCCATGACACTTTTCGGTTTTTCCTCTAAGGATGAGCGCACGATGTTCGATCGGCTCGTGTCTGTCTCGGGCGTTGGCCCGCGCTTGGCGCTCGCCGTGCTTTCCACCTATACCGTGGGGCAATTGTATTCGCTGGTGATGGCCGAGGACGACAAGGGCATGGCCAAGGTGCCCGGTGTGGGCAAAAAGACAGCTCAGCGTCTGATCCTGGAGCTCAAGAGCACCTTTGCCAAGGACAAGGGCTTTGTGCCGGTCGACGTGATTCCCGGCCAGGTTGCGATGCCCGTGCCCGCTGCCGCTCCCTCGGCCATCGATGACGCCCGTGCGGCGCTCCTTTCCATGGGCTTTAGCCCGCAGGAGACCGATGTTGCCCTGAGCGGGTATGATGGGCAGAATATGCGTGTCGAGGATCTGCTCGGCGCGGCGCTTAAGCGACTCGGAATGGATGCGTGATGTGGGAAGCCGATGACTCTCAGGACCTGTGGGCGACGCCCGGCAACTCGCCGGCGGCATCCATGGCGCACGGCGAGCGCATGGTGGGCTCGGAGCTGACGGCCGAGGACCTCGATGTCGACCGCACTTTGCGCCCCCAGCGCCTGGACGACTACTGTGGCCAGGAGCACATCAAGCAGAGCCTGCGCGTGTTGATCGAAGCGGCGCAGAGCCGTGGCGAGACGCTCGACCACGTGATTTTCTCGGGTCCTCCGGGCCTGGGCAAGACCACGCTGGCCACCGTTATCGCCAACGAGCTGGGCGCTCAGATCAAGACCACGAGTGGCCCTGCCATCGCGCGCACGGGTGACCTGGCGGCTATCCTTACCAACCTGCAGCCGGGTGATGTGCTGTTTATTGACGAGATCCACCGCCTCAACCGTTCGGTCGAGGAGGTCCTGTACCCCGCGATGGAGGACTTTGCCCTCGATATCGTGATCGGTAAAGGCCCGGCCGCACGATCGATTCGCCTGGATATCCCCAAGTTTACGCTGGTGGCGGCAACGACCCGCTCGGGTATGCTGACTGGCCCGCTGCGCGACCGCTTTGGCATTTCATATCGCCTGGATTACTACACGGTCGAAGAACTCGCGCAGATTGTGACGCGCTCGGCGTCCATCCTGGGTGTGACAATAGACCATCCGAGCGCGCTCGAGATCGGCTCACGCTCGCGTGGCACGCCGCGCTTGGCTAATCGTTTGCTCAAGCGCGTGCGCGACTATGCGCAGGTGCGTGGCAACGGCCCCATCGAGCTCGATATTTGCCGTCAGGCGCTCGAGTTCTTCGAGATCGACGAGCTCGGCCTGGACTGGATGGATATTCGTATCTTGGAGACGCTTGCCAAGACGTTCTCCGGTCGTGCCGTGGGACTTACGACCCTTGCCAGCGCGGTGGGCGAGGACCCGGGCACGCTCGAGGATGTCTATGAGCCCTATTTGCTGCAGTGCGGGTTGATGATTCGTACGCCGCAGGGCCGTCAGGCAACCCTTCGCACCTTTGAGCACCTGGGGATTGAACCTACCGTTTAGGGCGCTTTGTTTTGGCGGGCTGTTGGGCTATCGCCGGGCATCGGGTAAACATATCGCCGTTCATCGGTTATGGGCGTTTTACTATTGCGCGCCCGTGCTATGCTGAATTGGTCTTTTTCTCATCCGGTAACGAAAGGACCGTCCATGCCTACTGACATCGAAATCGCACGTTCCGTCACACCGCTGCCCATTACCGAGGTGGCCAAGAACGCCGGTGTCGACGTAAAGCACCTGATTCCGTACGGCTTCGACAAGGCTAAGGTCGACTACTCTCTGCTTAATGAGCCAACTGATCACCAGGCCAAGCTCGTCCTCGTGACCGCCATCAACCCCACGCCTGCGGGCGAGGGTAAGACCACCACGACCATCGGTCTGGCCGATGGCCTGCGCCGTCGCGGCGTCAAGAGTGCTGTGGCCCTGCGTGAGCCTTCGCTCGGTCCCGTCTTTGGCGTCAAGGGCGGTGCCGCCGGCGGCGGCTGGGCGCAGGTCATCCCCATGGAGGACATCAACCTGCACTTTACCGGTGACTTCCACGCTATCGGTGCCGCTAACAACCTGCTGGCCGCCATGCTCGACAACCATATTCAGCAGGGCAACCAGCTCGGTATCGATGTTAAGCGCATCACCTGGAAGCGCGTCGTCGACATGAACGACCGTCAGCTGCGCCATGTCATCGACGGTATTGGCGGCAAGGCCCAGGGCGTGCCGCGCGAGGACGGCTTCGATATCACCGTTGCCTCCGAGGTCATGGCAATCCTGTGCCTGTCCACGAGCATCAATGACCTCAAGGAGCGCCTGGGCGAGATTGTTGTCGGCTACAGCTATGCCGGCGAGCCCGTTCGCGCCCGTGACCTTAAGGCTCAGGGTGCCATGGCGGCCCTGCTCAAGGATGCGCTCAAGCCCAATCTGGTGCAGACGCTCGAGGGTACGCCCGCGTTTGTCCACGGCGGTCCCTTCGCCAATATTGCCCACGGCTGCAACTCCATCATGGCCACGCGTATGGCGATGCGCTTTGGCGATGTCGCCATTACCGAGGCCGGCTTCGGTGCCGATCTGGGTGCCGAGAAGTTCCTCGACATCAAGTGCCGCATGACGGGCGTTCGCCCCAGCGCCGTCGTGGTCGTCGCGACCGCTCGTGCGCTGAAGTACAACGGTGGCGTCGCCAAGGCCGACCTCAACGAGGAGAACCTCGAGGCACTCAAGGCCGGCATGCCCAACCTGCTGCGTCACGTCGACAACATCCAGAACGTTTATGGTCTGCCCTGCGTAGTCGCCATCAACCGCTTCCCGACGGACACCGAGGCCGAGCTTGCGCTCATCGAGTTCGAGTGTCAGAAGCTCGGCGTCAACGTAAAGCTTTCCGAGGTCTGGGCCAAGGGCGGCGAGGGCGCGCTCGAGCTTGCCGATGAGGTCATGCGTCTGATTGAGCAGCCGAGCGAGCTCAAGTTTGCCTATGAGGACGGCGCCGATGTGGCCGACGCTCTTGAGGCCATTGCCACCAAGGTCTACCGCGCCGACGGCGTCGACTTTACGCCGGCCGCCAAGCGCCAGCTCGCCGAGCTGCGCGAGAACGGCTTTGGCAACCTGCCGGTGTGCGTGGCCAAGACGCAGTACAGCTTTAGCGACAACGCCAAGGCCCTGGGCGCTCCCGAGAACTTCCGCATCACGGTGCGCGAGCTCAAGGTTTCCGCCGGTGCCCACTTTGTGGTCGCACTGACTGGCAGTGTTCTGACCATGCCGGGCCTGCCCAAAAAGCCCGCCGCTGTTGGCATCGATGTGGATGCCGACGGCAAGATCACCGGCCTGTTCTAAGTTTCAAGTAAAAAAATAAGAGGTTCGCTCAGTGAACGAACCTCTTATTTTTTATCCTTCTGTGTGGCTGCACAGATAATCCGTCCATGCGGCATACCCGGCGGGTCTCAGATGGTAGCCGTCCGGCTGGGCGTAGCTTTCGATCAGGTCGCCGTTTTCATCTGCCAGCACTTCCCACAGGTTGAGAAAATAGCAGTTCTTTTCCAGCGCAATGGCTGCCAGCTCATTGTTGATCTGGCACAGGCGGTCGCGGTTCAAGCCCTCATGGCCGGACTTCTGGCATACTTCCGGCCGCACCGGCGTGATGGACTGCACATAGATCTTTGCATTTGGCAGTGTCTGGCTCAGCATGTCCAGCATCAGCCGGTAATAGGTCAGAAAGCTGCTATAATCGGTATCGCGGCCCAGCACGTTGGTGCCCAGCAGAACATAAATAGCTCTGGGCTGCTGGGCGGT
>CALJCO010000024.1 GCA_938023905.1 uncultured Collinsella sp.
CAGGCTGTGCCCCGTCTGCCAATGGCGGCGCAGCCTCAAAATGTACGGGCAGCTGCACCAAGTAGTCGATGCTCTGGCACAGCAGCGCCAGGCAGCCGGGGCGCAACCTTACGCTTGGCTGCTGCTCACCCTCACGGTGCGCAACTGCTCCGGCCCTGACCTATCCGCGACACTGGATACAATAGCCAAGGGCTGGGACAGATTGTGCAAGACCAAGGCTTACAAGCGCGCCGTGCGCGGCACCATGCGCGCAATCGAGATTACCTACAACCGCAGCACGGGGCAGTATCACCCACACATGCATGTGCTCTGTGCTGTGCTGCCATCGTACGCTACCAGCCGGGACTACATCAGCCAGGCCCAATGGGTCACTATGTGGCGGGATGCTGCCCGCCTGGATTATAACCCGGTCGTGGATGTCCGCAAGGCCACCGGCACAGCCGGCAGCTTGGCGGAGGTCGCCAAGTATGCGACCAAGCCCAGCGACTACCTCGACCCCTCCGACCTCGACACAATGGCGGATGTGGTCGGCACGCTGCACCGGGTCTGTGCCCGCCGCCGGTTTGCGGCCTGGACTGGGGTCTTGCGCGATATGCACCACACATTGCACCTTGACGATGTGGACGGCGGCGACCTTGTACATGTCAGCGCCTTGGACGGCGAGAGCGCCGCCGGTGCTGCCGCTTGGGCCTGGTCTTGGTATGCCGGCCCAAAATTATATATTGGGGGTGTACATTGTGAGTAATCGGCCCGACCTACCACCAGCTGTACAGCTGCACATCAGCGACTATGTACGCAGCGCCGATATAGACGGCGCTGCCGCCATCCTGGGCAACCCGTGCGCGGGATGCCCCGCTGAGCACGCCATAGCGGACGCAGGGCCGGACGATAGCCCGCCCTGCTGTTACAGCTGCCCCCTCTGGGGGCTGCGCGTGGACTTGGCACAGCTGCGCTTGCTGCGCCGTCTGGAGCTGGGCGGCATCTGATCGCTCAGCGCATAGATCATTGTAACCAACGGATGATCTGGATCGTGTACAAGCATCGCTTGTGCTGCATCCAGCCCGCCCTGCTTGTAGGCCCTCACAGCCGCGACCTTGCGCGCGCTGTGGGGGCTTATGTGTTGTACATCTGTCATACCGCTCCGGCGATAGATGGCCGCGGCCTGGGTCATGTCCTTGTACACGGCACCACGGGTGCGGTGCCGTGTGGGGTCGGTGCGCCCCTCAAATACCCATATTGTGCCCGCCTGCTGTAGCAGCCGATGGCGCAACTCAACCGGGAGATAGATGCGGTGCGTCTTACCCGTTTTGGAGTCCCGCACATACGGGCGTTGCGTCTTGCGTATTGTCTCAGTATGTAACGATAGTACGTCAGATATACGCAGCCCAGTTACTAAGCTGCACTCGATGGCCAGCCGGTTGGCGGGCATCATTGCCGCAAGTATCAACCGCATCACATCATCACATACCCATTGACTACGCGCCATATTAGCCCCCTTGTACAATCCCGATATTGTTAACTCGCTATACCTGTTACAGTTATCTGTAATGTACCACAACAATAGGTTGTTGTCAACAGCCTTGGTTATGGCGGGGGCTGGGGCAGCGCCCCAGATTGGCGGCAAGCTGGCAGCAGGGCCTTGGGCCAGCAGCTCCTAGGATGCCAGCGCGGCAGCGGCAGACGCTCCGGTCAACCATCAAGTTACTCTCTATTGGCAATCCGGGCCGCGTTGGCGCGGCCCTGTGTCGCTGCTGATGCTCGGGCCAGCGGGCGCACCTTGCGCGCCTGCTGTCCCTTGGGCGCACCCCTGGGCGGGTGCTCAGCATCACGGCGCGCCGCGCCGTGCCCACGTTGCAGCCGTGGCACGCTCCCACAAGGTACCCCGGTTTGCGGGCCGCGCATAGCGCAACCCGCAAACCACCCCGCTTAATGCTTGCTGGCGGGTCGCGCATAGCGCAACCCGCCCGCGCCACCTCCGGCGGCGGCCTATCGGCCTGCGCGCGGGGTTGCCGCTGGCACAGTCTGCACAATAATGCAAGGGCAAGCCGCGCCGATGGCGCGGCGGCGATGCCGCCCTTGCATTATCGCGCAGCCGGTGCCCTATCGCGGCCACGGGCGCACAAGCCCTGTCGGGCAGCGCGCCCGCCGCCGCTCGCGGCTTATCGCTGGCCCCACCTTGGTGGGGCCAGGCCACCCGGCCCTGTAACGGGCCTGGGCCGGTTGGCCCGGCCCGGATTATATAACGGGCCTTATTCGGGCGCTCGCGCCCTCAGCGGCCCTCGCGCGCACTCGCGCGCGCCTGGCAGGGGCCATTGCAGCCAGCGATGGCCCGCTATCGCGGGCTGATAATCTGGGGGCGCTGCCCCCAGCCCCCCGGAGCCGCAGCGCCGCAGGCGCGCGCTCCTCCTTAACTTGATACCTTAGTAACAACTCACGCGGATTTATGTGTCTGTCAAACCGCAAAAAATGGCATAACAAAAGCCCCCGTGGCCCATTGCTGGGCTCGGGGGCTTGTATAGTCGCAAGGCCTGTGCTATACTGTAGTTGCGACACAACAACATAACACAGGGGGCCTATACATGTATCATACCACAACCCCAGCCGATATGCAAGGCCGGGTATTACAAGATATTACGCCGGCCGGCAAAGTCCGGCCTTGGGCGTCCCATAAATCGGACGCCCAACTGCTCAGTTACGCGCTCGCGCTCTCGGATGAGCGCGCAGCGCAGCGCGTGCGGCATTGTGCCGATACGCTATGGTTTAGGCGGCATGAGGACGGCAGTCTCCGCTTGGATACCGCACAATTTTGTCGCGTCAGGCTGTGCCCCGTCTGCCAATGGCGGCGCAGCCTCAAAATGTACGGGCAGCTG
>CALJCO010000025.1 GCA_938023905.1 uncultured Collinsella sp.
GGAATGTTCCGGAGAGAAGACCCCGTCACGCCCCCGGATTCCCTGCGTTTACGGCCTTGAGGTCGGCGGGCGGAGGAGGACGTGGTTGTGGGGGATGCGTGTCCCGGTCGCTGTTTCGCGGCTCTGCCGCGAAAGGCGCGCTACTTTGGGGCGGATGGAGGACGTGGTTGTTGCGCTAACTTGTCCCTACCGCATTTCTGGAGCGTTTCCCCACCACAAATTACCCTTGGCATACTTGCGCGAACGATTGCTCGTGCTACACTTGCAAGTGCTGTTTCAGGGCGGGGTGGAATTCCCCACTGGCGGTAAATCGGGCGGTGCTAAAGGGGTGCCGTGGCGCAGTCGAGGTGCCTGCGGCCGAGCCGATGAGTCCGCGACCCGTGTGTGCGTTGGTTCGCATGCCGGCTGAACTGGTGAGATTCCAGTACCAACGGTTAGAGTCCGGATGAAAGAGGCAGGTGATCTTATGTCTGAACAGTCGCAGCATATCCATTTTGAGAACACGAATAGGTGGAGCACCAAACAGCTCGTTACCATGGCGCTGATGTGCGCCTTGGGCGCCCTGTTTATGTATGTGCAGCTGCCCATCCTTCCTTCGGCGCCGTTTTTGACGTATGACCCGTCGCTGGTGCCGGCGATGGTGTGCGGTTTTGCGTATGGCCCCGGCGCCGGCACTGCTGTTGCCGCCATGGCGATCGTTATCCATGCGCTCACCACGGGTGACTGGGTCGGTGCGCTTATGAACCTGGTGGCTACGCTGGGTTATATTCTGCCCGCGGCTATCGTCTACCAGAAGATGCATACCTATAAGGGTGCCGTGATTGGCCTAGCGCTCGGCGTCATTGCCGCTACGGCGTTGTCTATGGTCGCAAACCTTACCATTGGTGTTTGGTTCTGGTATGGCTCGGTCGATGTGATCGCCCCGCTCATGATTCCTGCCGTGCTGCCGTTCAACCTCATCAAGACCGTGCTCAACTCGGTGTTGACGCTGGCGGTGTACAAGGCGGTCTCTAATCTCATTACGCCCAAGAAGGACCAGGTCAAAGGCCGCGCATGATTGAGTGTCGGGGCGTTTCCTTTAGCTATGACGGTGCCGTACCGGCACTCGACGGCGTCGATCTGAACATCGAGGACGGGGAGTTTTTCTGCATCCTCGGTGGCAATGGGTCGGGCAAGTCGACGTTTGCCAAGCATCTGAATGCGCTGCTGCAGCCCGATGCGGGCACGGTACGTATCAACGGTATGGATGCGTCCGATCCCGAGCTGGTCTACGACATTCGTTCGACCGCAGGCATGGTGTTCCAGAATCCCGACGACCAGCTGGTGGCAACGCTTGTCGAAGATGACGTTGCGTTCGGTCCCGAAAACCTTGGCGTGCCATCGGCGCAAATTGCGCAGCGCGTACGCGAGGCGCTGAAGGGCGTGGGCCTGGTGGGCTTTGAGCGCCACGAGACCCACGCGCTCTCGGGTGGCCAAAAGCAACGCGTGGCGCTTGCCGGCGTGCTCGCCATGGAACCGCGCGTGCTCATCTTGGACGAGGCTTCCTCGATGCTCGATCCGCGTGGACGCAAGGGCCTCATGAAGGTTTGCCGCGTGTTGCACGCTCGCGGCATGACCATCGTGATGATTACGCACTTTATGGAAGAGGCCGCCGAGGCCGATCGTGTCGCGGTGTTTCGGGCGGGGCGCGTTGCCATGCTCGGTACGCCCGAGGAAATCTTGACGCGGGCGGACGAACTTGCGCAGCTCAACTTGGATATGCCGGCGTCGTGCTGTCTAGGTAGGGCACTTCGTGCGAAGGGCGTACCCGTTTGCGCGCAGGTGCGTGAGGCGGATATGGTCGCCGAGATTGCGCAGGCTTATGCCGAGCGGAGTGGGGTAGACATCGTGGGGCGGCCCTTTGAGTCCGATCCTCGTATGCTCGACAACGCATCCTCTGCAAACGATGGAACAGCAGCGTCGGAGCCCGTCATCGAGATTTCGCACCTCTCGCATAGTTACTCGCTGAGCGCCCGCGAGCGCCGCCGCTGGCATAAGCGCTCGGCCGTTGCGGGCAAATCGGGCAAACAGGCTCTCTGGGGAAACGACCCCAGCAGCCCGTGGGCGCTGCGCGATGTATCGCTGACGGTGTGTCGCGGCGAGTTCCTGGGCTTGGCAGGTCATACCGGTTCGGGTAAGTCGACGCTGGTCCAGCATCTCAACGGTTTGATTCGCCCCCAGGAGGGATTCGTTCGCGCGCTGGGGCTCGATCTGTCAAACAAGAAAGACGCCGCCGCGGTTAAGGCCAAGGTCGGCGTGGTGTTTCAATATCCCGAGCGTCAGCTGTTTGCCGAAACCGTGACGCAGGACGTGGCGTTTGGCCCGCACAACCTTGGCTTGCCGCAAGATGAAGTCGACCGTCGCGTCGAGTCGTCGCTCTCGCGCGTGGGCCTCGACCTTTCCACGGTCGGCGACAAGAGTCCCTTTGAGCTTTCGGGCGGTCAGCAACGGCGCGTGGCATTCGCCGGTGTGCTCGCCATGGAGCCCGAAGTCCTGGTGCTCGATGAACCCATGGCGGGGCTCGATCCGGCTGCGCGCAGGGATTTCCTTGAGCTTATCGATCGACTTCACCGCGATGGCCTGACCGTTGTCATGGTTTCGCATAGTATGGATGACCTGGCCAACTGCTGCGACCGCATCGTCGTGATGAACGAAGGCGCGGTGTTTGCCGAGGGAACCCCCGCGCAGGTGTTTGCACATGCCGATGAGCTTAAATCAATCGGCTTGGGTGTTCCCGCTGCCCAGCGCATGGCGCTGGCGCTTGCGGAAGCGGGCGTGCCGCTGCGTTGCGGCGGGCTCTATACGGTTGAGTCGTTGGCCGACGAGTTGGCAGATTTGCTGATCGGTCGCTCAGACGGTTCTTCTAACGTCACGGACATTGCTAAATCCAAGACGGTCGCGCGAGAGGAGGGCTGCTAATGGAGGCGTTTTCGTTTGGCAGCTACTATCCCGGCGATAGTGCAATCCACCGCCTGGACCCGCGAACTAAGTTGCTCTTGGGCTTTGTGTTTCTGATCACGACGCTCACGGTCGGCAGCTTCCGCGGGCTGGCCCCGGTCGCAATCTTCGTTGTCCTGATCTATACCGTGTCCCGGGTGCCGGCTCGTCGCGTCCTGTCATCGATGGCGCCGCTGCTGGCAATCGTCGCGGTGGTCGCAGTGCTCAACCTGTTTTCCGACCAGAGCGGGCGCATTCTGTGGCAGCTCGGCTTTTTGCAGATAAGCGAGGGCTCGCTGCATTCCGCCGCCTTTATGGCGTGCCGCCTGACCTTGATGATGGCCGGCATGAGCGCCATTACGCTCACCACACCGACGCTCGACCTCACCGCGGGCTTTGAGCGCCTGCTCGCGCCGTTTGCGCGTGTGGGACTTCCCGCGCACGAGCTCGGCATGATTATGGGTATCGCGCTGCGCTTTATGCCGCAGTTTGCCACCGAGATGAAGCAGACGGCCGATGCACAGGCGAGCCGCGGCGCGCGCGTGACGGGAGGCCCGCTCGGCGGCGTGCGTATGCTTGGCAGTGTGGCGATTCCGCTGTTCACGGGTGTGTTCCGTCATGCCGAGACGTTGTCTGCCGCCATGGATTCCCGTTGCTATCATGGCGAGCAGGGCCGCACGCGTCTGCATGCGCTTGCATTTGGCCGTGGCGATGCGTTGGCGGCGGTGGTGACGGCGTTGCTGCTCATCTGCGTCATCGTCATCAATCTTCAACTTGTTTAGGCGCGATTCGAGCGCAGGAAAGGGGTCCCTATGACCGACAACGACCGCACGGCGCAGCTCGAGCGCGCCTGTTCGTATCTTAGGCGTATTCCGGCGTGGTATCTCGCCACGATCGACGTGACGGACGGACATCAGCCGCGCGTGAGGCCGTTCTCGTTTGCCGTGGTCGATGATGGCAAGCTGTGGTTTTGCACCTCGCGCGATAAGGACGTGTGGGCCGAGCTCAGCGCGAACCCCAAGTTTGAGGTTTCGGGTTGGAAACCGGGGGAGTGTTGGATTGTGCTGACCGGCGAGGCCGCGCTCGAGGACGATGCAGTCGTGAGCGACAAAGTGCGTCAGGCGGGCTTTAGGCACATGGTGGGCATTGGCGAGCAACACGATAGCGCCAACGACGGCCGCCTTGCATTCTTCTCGGTCCGCAACATCGCCGCACGGTTCTGCGATATCGACGGCAGCGAAGAGCGCCTCGAGCTCTGATTTCCCAAATTGACTACCCATTGCAAAAAGACTGGTCAGGCGACAGGAGGAAACGTGGACGGATTGAATACGGTGCTGGAGTATCTGACGTCGGTGCCTGCGTGGTATCTGGCGACGAGCGTGGACGGGCAGCCGCATGTGCGTCCGTTCTCGTTTGCGCAGATTCAGGACGGCAAGCTGTGGTTTGTGACAGCGCGCACCAAAGATGTGTGGCAGGAGCTTCTGCAAAACCAGCGCTTTGAGGCCACGAGTTGGTGGCCGGGCCATGGTTGGTTGATTCTGCACGGGCGTGCGGGGCTGGAAGACCGGGCTTCGAGCGAAATGCGCGAGGCAGGCTGGAAGCACCTGGAGCGCCTAGGCGAGCACTACGAGGGCGCAGACGATCCCACGCTCGTCTTCTTTAGCGTGGAGGAACCCGAGGCCTTTATCTGCAACCATGACGAATGGGTGCCGGTCGAGTTCTAAACGAGTCTCTCAGCAAGCTTCGGCAATTCAAATTCTCGCATGTAGCGGGCCCCACATTGCAACGTCACCGTAAGGTGCACTCGGCAATATGGGGCCCGTGTTTATTTGTCAATTCCTTTGAGTGAATGTGTCGTGACTGTTTCAATGCATGAATATGCAAGCTATTTACGTATTCATGCATCTTTTGGTGCTAAAGTTTCAACCCACTTCATAACGACCGCTGCGAAATGCGCATCGGTGCATAAATCGCAGGCAAGGAGTCTGATATGTCTTTGAAGGTTGAAATCGTCGGCGCGGCTGGATATGCCGGAGCCGAGCTCATTCGCCTCGTGCTCGGTCATCCCGAGTTTGAACTTGTTGCCATTACGTCCAACGCCGATGCCGGCCAGCCGCTGTCCGCGGTGTATCCGAGTTTTACTGGCGTGAGCGATCTGGTTTTCACCACGCATGACGCCCCCGAGCTCAAGAGCTGCGATGCGGTTTTTCTTGCCGTGCCGCACACGGCTGCCATGGCACAGGTGCCCGCCCTGCTTGCCGCGGGCGTTTCCTGCTTTGATCTTTCGGCCGATTACCGTCTGAGCGACCCGTCCGTCTTTGAGGCATGGTATGCCGCCGAGCACACGAGCCCCGAGCTGCTCAAGACACGTGCCTTCGGCCTGCCCGAGCTGTTCTGCCAGGACTTAGAGACCGCTGCTTCCAGTCATGCCGCCGGAAAGCCCGTTTTGGTCGCCTGCGCCGGCTGCTATCCCACCGCAACGAGCCTTGCTGCCGCTCCTGCCGTGCGCGCCGGCTGGGTTGCCCAGAGCGGCCCCGTGATCGTTGACGCTATCAGCGGTGTAACGGGTGCCGGTAAGTCCTGCAACGCCCGTACGCATTTTTGCAGCGCGGACGAAAACCTGGAGGCCTATGGCGTGGGCAAGCATCGTCACACGCCCGAAATCGAGCAGATCTTGGGTCTAACCGATCGCGTCGTCTTTACCCCGCACCTGGCACCGCTCAAGCGCGGTCTGCTCTCTACGGCGACGATGCCGCTTACGCCGCAGGCTATCGATACCTTGACCCTTGAGGATGTCGTCGACCATTACAAGCAGTTCTACGCCGGTCGCACCTTTGTGCGCGTGCTCGATGCCGGCCAGCAGCCCAAGACGGCCTCGGTCGTCGGCACCAATGCTGCCCAGATCGGCCTTGCACTCAACAAGCGCGCGGGCGTGCTGGTGGCGACGGGAGCGATCGACAATCTGTGCAAGGGTGCTGCCGGTCAGGCGGTCCAGTGCGCCAACATCGTCTTTGGTTTTGACGAGCGACGAGGCTTGCCCACAGTGGCGTGCCCGGTGTAGCACATTCGATTGTTGACGATTTGGTAGTCGGGCATCGAGTGGGGCGCCACTCTTAAGCTGGTTTCATGATCACGACTGGCATGGCGCACCAACCGATGTCCGTTTTTTGTTTGACATAAGGAGTCATAAAGACGATGAATACCGAGCTGTTTGATATCAAGATTCGCGCCGTCGAGGGTGGCGTTACGGCTGCGGCTGGTTTTAAGGCTGCAGGCATCCACGCTGGGTTCCGCAAGAACCCCGAGCGTCTGGATTACGCGCTCGTCGTGCCCGATAAACCCTGTCCCGGTGCTGGCGTGTTTACCGCCAATCGCTTTTGCGCGGCGCCCGTGCAGGTGAGCCGTGCCAACCTGGGCGGTACCGACAAGGGGTACGGTATCATCGCCGGCATTTCGGTCAACTCTGGCAATGCCAACGCCGCCACGGGTGAGACCGGCCTTGCATGCGCGCGCGAGACGTGCAGCATCGCATCGCAGGTCATCGGCTGCGAGCCTCAGCAGATTCTGGTTGCCTCCACAGGTGTAATTGGCCAGATTCTGCCGATCGACACGTTTGAGACCGCCATTCCTGCTGCCTACGAGGCGCTCTCCGCCCACGGTGGCGCCGATGCCGCTCGCGCCATCATGACGACCGACACGCACTCCAAGGAGTACGCCGTGTCCTACGTCAGTGAGGCTGCGGGTCATGCGGGCAATGTCTATACGGTAGGCGGAATGTGCAAGGGCTCGGGCATGATCATGCCCAACATGGCCACCATGATCGCAGTTATCACTACCGATGCCCCCGTCGAGCCTGCGGCACTTCATGCCCTGCTGCTCTCGACCGTCAAGCAGACCTTTAACAAGGTAACGGTCGATTCCGACACCTCGACCAACGACACCTGCACCATGCTTGCCTCCGGTGCCGCTGCCGCAGATGCCGAGCCTATCGTCGAGGGCTCCGATGCCTTTGACGAGTTGACATTTGCCGTGCACGAGGTGTGCGAGAGCCTGGCGCGCAATATCGCCGCCGATGGTGAGGGCGCATCCAAGCTTGTTACGGTCAACGTTACCGGCGCCGTGAACGACGAGGAGGCCGATATCGCCGCCCGCGCCGTTGCCAACTCGCCGCTCGTTAAGACCTGCATCGCCGGCCATGACTGCAATTGGGGCCGCGTTGCCATGGCGCTCGGTAAGTGCGGCGTGAAATTTAATCAGGAAGACGTTTCCATCGACATGATGGGCATGCCTGTCTGTCGCGACGGTCTGACTGTTCCCTTCGATGAGGACGAGGCCCTGCGACGTTTTGAGGCGCCCGAGATTGTGATCTCGGCCGACCTCGGCGCAGGCGATGCGGCAACGACCGTCTGGACCTGCGACCTCACGCACGAGTACATCTCGATCAACGGCGACTACCGTTCCTAAACTCCAGGCGCGCTGTGCATCTCGTCGCGATTGCGGACGGCGGAGCACGGCGCGATAACGATACGAAAGACGAGGCAGACTATGAAATTCGCACGCGATTGTCGCTCGAGTGAATCCAACGAGGCAACCGCGCAGCTGCTGTTTGAGGCGCTGCCGTGGATTAAAAACCTGACCGGCAAGACGGTCGTTATCAAGTATGGCGGAGCCGCCATGGTCGACGAGCAGCTGCGCCGCGACGTGATGAGTGACATCGTCCTGCTTAAGATCATCGGCATGCGCCCCGTTATCGTGCATGGCGGCGGCAAGGCCATCAATGAGGCGTTGAGCCACTATGACATCCCTGTCGAGTTTAAGAACGGCCAGCGTGTGACCACGCCGGCGACCATGGATATCGTGCGCGAGGTGCTGGGCGGCAAGGTCAACCAGGAGCTGGTCGCTGCCATCAACCGGCACGGCAACCTGGCCGTGGGCGTGTCGGGCAGCGATGCCGGCACGCTCATCGCCGAGCCGCTCGACCCCGAGCTCGGTCGCGTGGGCAAGGTCGCGCACGTCAACACCGACTATATCGAGCGCTTACTCGATAGTGAGTACATCCCCGTCATCGCTACCGTCGCGGCGGGGGAGGACGGCGGTTTCTTCAACATCAACGCCGACACCGCTGCCGGTGCTGTTGCCGCGGCGCTCCACGCGCACAAGGCGATCTTTTTGACCGATGTCGATGGCCTGTATAAGGACTTTAGCGACAAGGATTCGCTTATCTCCAACCTGACGCTCGACGAGGTCAATGAGATGCTCTACGGCGGCGAGGTCGATAAGGGCATGATTCCCAAGCTGCGCGCGGCCGTCGATGCGCTTGCCGGCGGTGTATTTCGTGCCCACATCATCAACGGCACCACGCCGCATTCGCTGCTGCTGGAGCTGCTGACCGATGCCGGCGTCGGTACCGTGATCCATTCCACCGAGACGGCTTACGAGTTCGATACGCATCCGCATCCGCTTTCGACGTTTGCTGCGCGTCTGACCGAGAACCTCGACGAGGTCGAGAAGCTTCAGACGGTCTAACTGACTCGCAGCCGCCCCATTCCTGCACCCATAGGCCTGCGCCGTCTGGCGCCCAACGAAAGGCATCCCATGTCACTTGCAGCTCAGCAATCGCTTGAATCCCATTACGTTATGCATACCTTTGGCCGCTCTCCGGTCGAGTTTGTCGAGGGCCACGGCATGAAGCTCACCGGCGACGATGGTCGTGAGTACCTCGACTTTCTTGCCGGCATCGGCGTGTGCAGCCTAGGTCATGGCGACCCGGCTGTGCTCTCGGCGCTCGAGGCACAGACCAAAAAGCTCATGCATGTCTCCAATTACTTCTACATCGAGCAGCGTGGACAGGTCGCGGCGCTGCTGTCCAAGCTTGCCAACGACGACTTAGATGGTGCACGCGTGCTTGCCGATGCCATTGCCGCCGGCGATGAGACCACGGCAGCTGCTCTTGGTGCCCCGGCTGCGGATGAGCAGGTTTGGGAGACCTTCTTTGCCAACTCCGGCGCCGAGGCCAACGAGGGCTCGATGAAGCTCGCGCGCCTGTACGCCAAGCGTGCCGGTAACGGCGGCAACACTATCGTGTGCATGCGCGGCGGCTTCCACGGCCGTACGCTCGAGACCATTGCCGCCACCATGCAGGATTGGCTGCAGGATAGTTTCCGCCCGCTGCCGGGTGGCTTTGTGGCCTGCACGCCCAACGATATCGATGAACTGCGTGCGATCTTTAAGCAGCTGGGAAGCGAGGTCTGCGCTGTCATGCTCGAGCCGATTCAGGGCGAGAGCGGTGTGCACCCCATGACCGAGGAGTTTATGGCGGCAGCGCGCGACCTGGCACACGAAGTGGGCGCCGTGCTTATCGCCGACGAGGTCCAGTGCGGCATCTTCCGCTCCGGCAAGCCGTTTGCATTCCAAACCTATGGCGTGGAACCCGACATCATGAGCCTTGCCAAGGGCATTGCTGATGGCGTGCCCATGGGTGCCGTCGTAGCAAAGAAGGAGATTGCCGACGTGTTTAAGCCGGGCGACCACGGCTCGACCTTTGGCGGTAGCTGCTTGGCCGTCGCGGCGTGTGCCGCGACGCTCTCCGCGCTCGTGCACGGCGATTATGCCGACCATGTTGCCAAGGTAGGCGCCTATATGGAGGCAAAGCTCGCCAAGCTGCCGAACGTGACCGAGGTGCGTGGCCGCGGCTTGATGCTCGGTTGCGATCTGGACGATACTGTGGGTGATGCACACGACGTTGTGGCCCGTGCATTGGGGGCTGGTGCCGTGATTAACGCTACGGGTGCCCATACGCTGCGTTTCCTGCCGCCGCTCGTCTGCGAGGAATCCGACGTGGACAGTCTGATCGAGATCCTGTCGGACGTTTTGGCCTAACACAGCGAAATAACTTAACTTTGACCGGGTTCCGGGCTGCGGACGTGCCCTATGCGGCACGATTCGGCGGTCTGGAGCCCGTTTTGCCTTAGACTTGCTAAGGCGGGGAGACCTGCTGGTCAAAAAACATCAAATATGAGTACTGTTATCGATTTGGTAGCAGCAATTTTGGACTAATAAGGCCAGATAGCTAGTC
>CALJCO010000026.1 GCA_938023905.1 uncultured Collinsella sp.
GCGCGCGATATTATCGCCCATGCGGGACTGGTCCCCGTCGAATGCAGGGAGACCTATCCGTTCGACCGTTCGCCCCAGTATTGGGCGGGCTGGGTTTTGGCCTATACGCAATGGATGTGCAGCCTGGGCTTTAATGAGCTACTCGAAGTCGCTCCTCTTGATTGGATCATCGGCTCGTACCATCCGCTCCACGAGGCCTCCGAAGACAAGTTTGCCCAGATTGTCATTGATAAATGGAACGATGCCCAGGCAGACAAAAAGGGCCTCAAAGCGGCACGAAAGGCGGCCGGCCTAACGCAAAAACAGCTCGCCGCCCAATCGGGGGTTAAACTTCGCGCCATACAACTCTACGAGCAGAACCAGCTCGACCTACGCCGCGCCTCGGTCTCCTCGGCATTGGCGCTCGCAAACACGCTCGACTGCAGTATTGAAGACCTCATCTGGCAACCGATCGTTCTGGAGTACGACTCGCAGTCTTTTCCATCTACGAAGCTATAAAGGAGACGCACATGCTTTGGAGTCATGTTCAGCCAGATGACGGCACTGGTCGCGCTACTCAAGAAGATTACTCAGTAGTGCACGAGGCAAATTCAGCATCACCGATTTTGCTCGACGGCTTTATGTCGATCGACCATGCAGTTGAGTTAACCATCGCCGCCATGCCCAACGCGCTCAGACTCTTGGAGAACTCATGATGGCGACTACGCAGCGAGGCGCGCATCCGTTAGCGCCGCTCGTACTCGATGATGCCGGTTCGCTCGAAGCTATGGCCGCGGCCGTGATGCGCCTACACAGCACGCTGATGACGGTCGGGCGCTGCTATACGACCGACGCCACAGGCGACCGGGCCGCGCTTGAGCTTGGACGCATCGAGTCCGTGCTTGCGGGTGCATTCTGTACGATATTCGGCCAATCGCCAACCGATCGCTTCGCAGACATCTTTGACCAGGCCACCTACGTCGCCGAGCACATGGTCAAGGACCACATCTTTGAGGACGGCAACAAACGCATCAGCCTTGTCTTTGCGTTGGCCGTTCTAAGGCTCGTCGGCAGTCCGGTCGTCCTGTCCGACAGCCCGGAGGCAAAAGACAACCAGTACTACGCTTGGATCCAGGACCTCGTTTCCGGAAACCGCTCTCGCGCCGACCTCGCCGAAGAGCTGCGCCGCGGTTGCGTTGCGGGCACGGGCGACCCGTCGCACGTATAGAACCAAAGCATCCGCACGCCGGTAATTGAATTGATTGGACACCACATGGATATCCCCAGCACCCTGCGCTGCCGCCCCGAGACTTCGTGGATAAAGCGGTAAATGGTGGTTTGGCTGCGGTTTTGCCGATTGTTTTGCTTACTTTTGCTTGGCTTGCACCCACGAATTTAAAATCGGGGGCAAAAAGTTCTTGGTAAACCACGCGCGGCTATGATAGTATCTCTTTTGCCGAAAGGCGACGGGCGATTGGCTCAGGGGTAGAGCATATCCTTCACACGGATGGGGTCACAAGTTCGAATCTTGTATCGCCCACCATCAAAAGCACAGGTCAGAGGTGTTAAATCTCTGGCCTTTTTCTTTTTGACACCAAAGGTGACACCACAACTAAATCGTGGTCGTCTAAGGCATAATTTTTTATCACAACCTTTTTTGCTGACGTCATTGCATGTTTTGTATAAAACGCATGCGTATTTTCATTGAATTCCCCATGTGATTCATGCGCAAATGTGAAGACAGGGACCACACGCCCAGAACTCCTTCCAGCTGATTTCTATCACACGAGGGATTTTCGGCAGAACTCGTCAAGCTATTGGTCAGTGTTTGGTCAGCTTCCGGTACTTACCCGCATGATGCCCCAGTAGATAATCGGCGATGTCCGCAATCCGCACGGCCTATGGCCGATACCAGGGGAGACGCAAATGGACGAAATCATCTGCGCAAACACCGCATTCCGTTACTGGCGCTGCCCACCGCAGGTGCGCGATCTCTATCCGCGCCTGCCCAACTCCGAAGACGGCTGGCGAGCTCTGTCCCAAGCCCCTTTCGTAACCGAAGTCCTCAAGACCCCAATCATTACCACGACAGCGCCTGGTGGCGTTAACTACCATTCGGGTTTGCGAACGACAATCCACTGCGAAGACGCTTCGGGGGTGGACAGTACGTTGGAAACCACATTGGGCTTTAGGGTAACCAACCCACTTTCGACGCTATTTACCATGGCGCGCTTTGTGTCTCCATTCGATCTTGTCCTTGCCATGTACGAATTCTGCGGGTGGTTCTCCGTCTTTAAGCCCACCGCTGCGATAGAAGCGGAACTACGGAAAGCCGATGACGCCGTTAAAGGAGCCACCACCGAATCCCTCTTTGAACTCGATGAAAGCCAAGACGAAGCGCCGTGGAAACGCGTTTATGCGCGCATAAAAGTCAGAGAACAGGTGAATGCGAAGGGGCCCAATGGACAAAAGAAAACGAATGAGGTCACAAAGCTAAAGGGCACTTCGCTCTGGATGAGGAAGCCGCTCATCGAAATACACGAGCTTCATGAGTACGCCAGTAAGATGAAAAAACGAAAGTGGGGTACGAAGTTTTACAACGCCGCGCAGCTGGTGACGGGCATAGCCGCTTCTCCGCTCGAAGTTGCAGGAATTTTATTGCTATCGCTTCCTCGCTCTCGCGGCGGCGCCGGTTTTAGAAACGTTTACGTCAACGACCTTACGCCGCTAACCGCATCGGCGCAGAGCATTGCAGGGCAAAAAGTCTGCTACGGGGATATCGTGATCGTGAATCCAACCATAATGAAGGCGGGCATCGTGGAGATTCAGGGCGAGGTCATCCACGGATCAGGCGCCGTGCTCGACCACGATGCCAAACGCATGACGGCGCTGCAAAGTATGGGGTATGACGTCTTCCTGGTTACGCACGACATGCTTAACGATGCCGAGCAGCTTGATGCGATCGTGCGAAGTCTTTGCTCGCGCTTGGGTTTGCGCTATAGGCGCAAAACTAAGGCGCAAAAGACAACGGAAATGGAGTTACGAGCCAACGTATTGTGCAATTGGATGGAAATC
>CALJCO010000027.1 GCA_938023905.1 uncultured Collinsella sp.
TGCTTGGTTTTGGAAGTTCGCGAAGCCCACTTCCAAAACCAAGCACCCCACCCCGGCCCTCGTCCGTATGTTCTTCCGCTGGGCGAGCCATAGAGGCCGCGTACCGATAGGGTGAGGCGGCGGCTTGAAATTGGTGCTATATTCAGCTTGAGTTGTTTAATGCTAGTACGGGAGGCTGATATGGGGCTGTTCAAGAAGAAAAATCCGCAGGATGCCTTTGATCCCGATGTGTTTACCATCACGGATACGATTTTGGACCCGCCGCGGTTTACGTTTTTGCCGGCTATCTACCAGGATGCCACGCGTCGCAAGTGGGCCGTGCATCAGCGCGGCGGCGAGCCGAAGATTTTTGACTATGCGGACGTGTTGCAGTGCGAAGTAGCCGAGGCGGGCGATCCGGAGGCCGAGGAAGTGGCCTCAAAACAGGAATTTGCCCAGCGTATCCTGGCAAATCCTGCCAAGGCGGCGAAAATAAACGCTGCCAAGCGTAATATGTGTCTTGGTATGGGCGTTGTTGTGGCGGTTCAGACGGGAAAAGACGAGGTTTCCAAATTAGAGATTCCCGTTATGACCGACGAAGTCAAACGCGATTCAAGCCTATATAAGTCGTATCGGAATGTCGCCGAGAAGATCAAGGCCGAATTTGATGCCATGGGAGGGCTGGTCTAATTTTGGCGGCATACGTTTCTGAATGAGGAGTCTGTGCAATGGCAGGCGAATCTTATGCAATTCCCCCTAAAGATCGTGCTGTTGAGGGAATTCTATGGTATATCCAGCACCATCAGCTTGCCGGCGGCGATCGCCTGCCGGCCGAGCGCGTGCTGTGCGAAGAGATCGGCGTTTCGCGTACGGCGTTGCGCGCCGGTATCACGCGGCTCATCTCGTGCGGAACGCTCGAGAGCCGTCGCGGATCGGGTACGTATGTGTGTCCTCCTAAGCCGCTGAACATCTTCCAGGAAACGTATAACTTTTCCGATGCCGTGCGGACTGCCGGCCTGCATCCCTCTTCTCGTCTGGTTTCCACCGAGACCATCGAGGCGGATAAGACGCTTGCCGACAAGCTTGGGGTGGCTATAGGCGCTCCTTTGCTCCGCATGCAGCGCGTTCGACTTATTGAGGGCGAGCCGGCGTCAATCGAGACGGCTCACGTTAACCTGTCCCTGTGCCCATCGCTTCCCGAGCACGATTTTGAGTGCGAGAGCCTTTACGATGTCTTGCTCAAAGAAGGTGGCGTGCGTGTTGAGCATGGACGTGAGCATATCTCCATCTCGCGTTTGAACGCCGAAGAGGCCGAGCTGCTCCAACAAGAAGAGGAAACGCCGGTGTTCTATGAGAGCACGATCGAATTTGATAAGGACATGCGTTTTGTGGAGCATTGCAAATCGGTGATTTTGCCCACAAAGTTCCGCTTTGCCGATAACGGCGAAAAGAACGGCATGAGGAGCGTGGCAGGTGAACAATGGCTGAAACAGTAGATGCCACCCCGGTTTATATGCGCATTCGACGCCGCATCGAGGAGCGTATCGAGCGCGGTATATATCCCACGGGTTCCATGATTCCGTCCGAAAAAGACCTCGCTGAGGAATTTGGTACGACACGCTTGACCATCCGAAGTGCTGTCGATGAGCTGGTTCGGCGTGGGCAGATTCGACGCGTCCGCGGAAAGGGCGCGTTTGTGGCACAGAAAGTGCCCGTTGCCTACGAGCGAACGGGAGGCTTTCGCGAATCGGTTCGTGCTTCGGGCGGCGAGCCGTCCGTCCGCATCCTCGCGCGTTCCAAGCGTTATGCGGGCCCATATTATGCCAACCTGTTTGGTATTGCGGAGGACGATTTACTGTATTCGATTCGGCGTTTGAACTGCGTCAACGGCGATCCCGTATCGATTGAGATGGCGTTCATCCCGTGCCTGCTGTTTCCCACAATCGAAGATATTGACGTGTCGGTCTTCAGTTTGTACGAGACCTATGAGATGTTGGGCCGAAAGCCGGTCATGGCACAGGAAAAGCTCGATATCGAAGCGCTGGGCGCGCGAGATGCCGGCCTGCTTGGACTGGAGCAGGGCGATCTTGCCTTGACGCTTGAGTGCGTGAGCTTCGATGCGAGCGGCCAGGCGATCGAGTACGTCAAGTCGTTTAACCGCGGTGATGCGGGTGGATATACCTATACGTACTAGCTGGTTTTTTGCATAACGGGCTGAAAAGCTGACGGAATTTTGATTCGTTGAGCAGACTGCATATACAACCTTACATGGCTCAAAATCGACCGTTCGCCGATGGGGATAAATTAATCGACAAAGAGGTATCAAAAAGCCGTAACCTGTAACTGTGATTGGTATCAAATACTAATGATTTGTTACGAGGTGAGACGATGAAGATGCTCGATTACGTTCAGCTTGCCCATGTGCGTATGGGAGAGAACCTCGAGCGTTCGTCTGAGCTGGTAGCGCAGCTCGTTGATATTTTCCAGCCCGGTTCTTTTGACGCGCTGCGCATCGTTGCTTCGGGTTCGTCGCGCCATGCCGCCGATTGCGCCCGAGATTACCTGCAAGATGCGCTGCAGATGCAGGTGTCCGTTGTGACGCCCGAGGCCTTCGTCGATTTTGAACACACCTATCCGCAGCATGCGCTCAACATCGCCGTCTCGCAGAGTGGCTATTCGACCAATACGATTGCAGCGCTCGATTACATGCGTGCACACGATATGGCAGCAGTTGCGCTCACGGCAAACGTCGAGGCGCCCATCAAGGAGCACACTGATATCGTTCTTGACTACGGTGTGGGCGTCGAGTCAGTGGACTTTGTGACTCTGGGCGTCGAGGTCCTCGTTGAGTACCTGGTGCTCTTTGGTATTTACGGCGGTCAGGCGCGCGGAACGATTGACGCCAAGGGCGTTGCCCAGCGTTTAGACGACCTGCGCGAGGCTATCCATGCCAATGCCGTGATGTGCAAGACCGCCGAGGCATATGTCCAAGACCGCATGCTCGAGCTTTCTGAGCACATGCCCGCCATGGTCGTCGGCAACGGCCCCAACTATGGCGTTGCCGAAGAGGCGGCCCTCAAGCTGAGCGAGACCATCAAGATTCCTGCCATGCATCACGAGGGCGAGGAGTTCGTCCACGGTCCCGAGATGCAGATCGTTCCGGGTTATCTGGTGTTTATCGTCGACGATCCGCAGGGGTCGGAGCGTCTTGCGAATATCGCCGATGCGCTGTCGAACGTTACGGCAAAAACGGTGCTGCTCACGGCCCATCCCAGGGGTAGGGCTCACGAGGTTGCGGTGCCTCAGGTGGCTCCGCTGCTCAGCGCAATTCCCAATCTTGTGTTCTTCCAGACGATTGCGGCCATAATCGCCGAGCGTCTGAAGTCATGGGGCGTGCACCCGTATCTCGATGCTGTCTCCAAGCAAATGGAGGTCAAGGCAGAGGGCTACGAAGAGTCAGTCAATGCGCTTAAGGCCAAAGCGGCTGAGTGTTACGGAATGTAAGCGGGTTTTGACGCCCGTTGGCATGGGGGATGTGGAGACAACCCCAGAAAGGAGAGAAAAATGAAGGAAACCGAGAAGATCGAGATCATGCATTTCGACCAGGAGGGCTACCTCGAGGACGGCAAGGCGCTCTACGAGACCGGCAAGAAGATGACCGCGCTCGCCGACAAGGTCGCCGACGAGGG
>CALJCO010000028.1 GCA_938023905.1 uncultured Collinsella sp.
CGCAAACGCGTCCAGCTCGGCGGGCGTTACCTCTAAAGCCTCGGCCATTAACGATTCCTGCCGTGGCAGTACTTGAACTTCTTGCCGCTGCCGCAGGGGCAAAGGTCGTTGCGGCCCACGTTGACATAAGGGTCATCGCTCTCGGACTTGCGGTAGGTGGTCACCTTGCCGCCGTTGTTGACAGCAGCCGGGCCTCCCTGGACGGCCGTACGAGCCTGAACCTGTGCCTGCTTGCGCAGCACCGAGCTGCCGTTGTCGCCATCGACGTCGGCGGGGCCGGAGAAGCGCGCACCCTCGAGCGCGGGGTCCTCCTTGTGCTCCACGGCCTGCGGGGCGGCCTTGATCTCGATGCGCAGAACGGTGCGCAGGTAATCCTCGTACATGGTGTCAACGAGCATCTGGAAGGCACCATAAGCCTCAGTCTTGTACTCGACCAGCGGGTCGCGCTGGCCAAAGCCGCGCAGTCCGATACCGGTCTTGAGGTAGTCCATCTCCTGCAGGTAGTTCATCCAGCGGGTATCGATGACGCGCAGCATGACCTGGGTGTTGAGCTCGCGCATGAGGTCCTCACCCAGGCGCTCGGCCTTCATGTTGTAGCACTTCTCAACGTAGGCCAGGACATCGGCAGCCAGGGCCTCGAAGTCCTCGTCGGGGAACTTGGGCGTGTCGATATGCCCGGTGAGCTCCACGACCCACTTGCGCAGGCCCTCGAGATCGCGCTCGCCATCGTGGCTGTCCTTGGTGCAGAACTCCTGAACACAGCGGTACACGGTATCGTGCATGACCTCGGTGATGTGATCGGTCAGGTCCTTGCCGTCCAGAATCTTGTTGCGCTCGGCGTAGATGACCTGGCGCTGCTTGTTCATGACGTCGTCGTACTCAAGAACGCTCTTGCGCATGGAGAAGTTGATGCTCTCGACCTTGTGCTGGGCGTTCTCGACGGCCTTGGAGATGATCTTGTGCTGGATGGGCATGTCGTCGCCCATGTCGGCGGTAACCATCATCTTGGAAACGCGGTCCATCTTGTCGCCGCCGAACAGGCGCATGAGGTCGTCCTCGAGCGACAGGTAGAACTGAGTCTCGCCCGGATCGCCCTGACGACCGGAGCGGCCACGCAGCTGGTTGTCGATACGACGGGACTCATGGCGCTCGGTGCCGATGACGGTCAGGCCGCCGGCGGCAAGCACGCGCTCGCGTTCGGCCTTGCAGGTCTCCTTGGCCTCAGCGTTAAACTGCTCGAGCTGCTCGGGCGTCACGTCCTCCATGGTCAGGCCCTCGTACTCAAGGCGCTCGCGCACCAGCTCGTCGGGATTGCCACCCAGCAGGATGTCGGTACCACGACCGGCCATGTTAGTAGCGATGGTCACGGCGCCGTAGCGTCCGGCCTGGGCAACGATATGAGCCTCGCGCTCGTGATGCTTAGCGTTGAGGACCTCGTGCGCGATACCGCGCTTGGTAAGGGCGGCCGACAGCTTCTCGGAGCTTTCGATGGAGACGGTGCCCACCAGGACCGGCTGGCCCTTGGCGTGACGTCGCTCGACGTCGTCGGCAACGGCGTTGTACTTGGCCTGGATGGTGCGGTACACCAGGTCCTCGTGGTCGACACGCTGAACGGGCTTGTTGGAGGGGATAACCTCGACGGGCAGCTTGTAGATCTCGCGGAACTCGGCATCCTCGGTGAGTGCCGTACCGGTCATGCCGGAGAGCTTGTCATACAGACGGAAGTAGTTCTGCAAGGTGATGGTGGCCAGCGTCTGGTTCTCCTCGCGCACGAGCACGCCCTCTTTGGCCTCGATGGCCTGATGCAGGCCCTCGGAGTAGCGGCGGCCTTCCATGATGCGGCCGGTGAACTCGTCGACGATCTTGACCTCGCCGTTGGTGACCACGTACTGCTTGTCGCGGTGGAACATGTACTGGGCCTTCAGCGCCTGCTGCAGGTGGTTGACCAGCTGACCGGAGAGATCGGCATAGATGTCATCGATACCCAGGCGGCGCTCAATCTTCTTAAGGCCGCGCTCGGTGGCGGCGATAGTGTGCTTGGCCTCGTCCATGACGTAGTCGCCCGTGGGCTCTACGTCCTCGGTGGCGGTGAGCATGTCGTGCGAGACGTCCTCGCCGCGCTCAAGGCCGCGCACGGCACGCGCGAAATCCTTGTAGGTGCTGGCGGACTTGGTGCCGGCACCCGAGATGATGAGCGGGGTACGTGCCTCGTCGATCAGGATGGAGTCGACCTCGTCGACGATGGCGTAATGGTGGCCGCGCTGCACGCGCTGCTCGGGGCGAGTGACCATGTTGTCGCGCAGGTAATCGAAACCGAACTCGGAGTTGGTGCCGTAGGTGACGTCTGCCTGGTAGGCCGGACGCTTGAGCTCGAGCGGCATGTTGTTCTGGAGCAGACCGACGGTCATTCCCAGGTACTTGTAGATGCGGCCCATCCACTCGGAGTCGCGCTTGGCCAGGTAATCGTTGACGGTAACGACGTGTACACCCTTGCCGGCAATAGCGTTGAGGTAGCCGGCCAGCGTGGAGACCAGGGTCTTGCCTTCGCCGGTCTTCATCTCGGCGATATGCCCCTCGTGCAGTGCCATGGCGCCAATGAGCTGCACGTCAAAGTGACGCATGCCCGTGATGCGCTTGGAAGCCTCACGCACGGTGGCAAAAGCCTCGGGGAGCATGTCGTCGAGCGACTCGCCGTTGGCGTAACGCTCACGGAACTTATCGGTCTGGGCGCGGAGCTCTTCCTCGGTCATCTTCTCAAACTGGGGCTCAAGACCGTTGATCTGATCGACGATCTTGTAGTAGCGCTTAAGGTCCTTATCGGATCCAAAGGACAGCAGCTTTGACATGAATCCCATGTGGTTTTCCTTTTTGGCCATCGCCCACGCCATGCAGCCTCGGGCGAGTTAAACACAGATAAATGTACTTTAGCCAAACAGGACGCGGCCTATACGGTCGACCTCGACCGCCACGTAATAACTACGACCCGACCGACCTGCCAAAAAGGGACTGGTTTATTTTGGCAGGTTTTATCTGGGAAAACGCCGTCACTCTGCCATTTGGTGCAAACCAACCTGTCCCCTTCGCACCAATCTGGTGCAATGGGGACGAGCTAGCTTGCACCAATAAAAAGAAAAGGGCCGCGCACCCGAACGGATGCACGGCCCTTATGCCATGAATGCGAGCGATTCCGCGGCGAGCTATTTACTCAGCAGCCTCGGTGGTCTCGGCCTCGGCAGCGGCCTCCTCGACGGGAGCCTCTGCGGGAGCCTCGGCGGCCTGCTTGGCAGCCTCCTCGGCAAACTTAGCGGCACGCTTAGCCTTCTCGGCAGCCTTAGCCTCAGCGGCGGCCTTGCGAGCAGCCTCGGCCTCAGCAGCCTTGGCGGCCTTGGCAGCCTTGGCCTCCTCAGCCTTCTTGAGCTGGGCGGCAGCGGCGCCACCGAACTTGTCGGCGAAGCGCTGGACGCGTCCACCGGTGTCGACGAACTTCTGCTGGCCGGTGTAGAACGGGTGGCACTCGTTGCAAAGCTCGACCTTCATCTCGGACACGGTAGCGTGCGTCTTGAAGGTGTTGCCGCAGGAGCACGTCACCGTGCACTCGACATACTGGGGATGGATACCCTGCTTCATGGTAGGACTCCTTATTGGTCAGGCGCTGGTTACCGATCAGCGCATAAGGCGTCTTGGTTTCCGACCAAGACAACAAACTCGGCTATGGTACCACGGCGCCGCGCGTCCCACAAAAGGTTCACGGTCTTTTCGGAACGACACGAATCTGACCCATCGAAACACATCTCCACCGTTCCTTCAACTGGGAAAATGCCGTCCCCGGGGCCTGAGAAGGGCCCCGGGGACGTTCGACTGACTGCGGGAACGGCCTTTCCGCTCAATGTGTTCGGCTGAGATCGGAAATCAACCGTTTCATGTCATTCACCTCGCTCGTATGTATCGAGGTATTCCTGCTTGAGCGTCTGCGAGGACGACTCGATCTTTTCCATGAGCGTGCCGGCCTCGATGAAGTAGAACGAGTTGGTGAGGTCTGCCAGGTCGTCGAGCAGATGGCTTGAAATGAGCACGCTTCGTCCCCGCGCCACCTCGCTGCGCATCGCGTCGCAGGAGGTTTTCCGCTTTCCCGGATCGAGGCCGTTCAGCGGTTCATCGAGGATGAGGTACGGGCAATCGGTCGATATCGCCATGGCAAGCTTTACCTGCTGCTTCATTCCTGTCGAGAGTTTACGGGTCGGCTTGTCGAGATATGGGGAGATTCCGAGGGAGCTGCAGAGCGAGTCGATGTCGGCGGCCGATTTCCACGCCTCCCTAACGAAAGCAAGGTGCTCGATGGCCGATAGCGTGGGATAGAGATCCGTGCCGCCTGAAGAGCTCAGGTAGACGAGTTCTGCAAATTCGGCTGATCGACGTTGGCAGATTCCGTCTGCCGCCAGGCTTCCCGAGCGGATGCGGGTGGGAAATTGGCCCGACAGCGCTTCAAGAAGGGTGGTTTTCCCCGAGCCGTTGGGAGCAACGAGGCCCGCCGCCGTTCCCGGGCTCAGGAAAAGCGACCCGATTGAAAGTATCGTCGTGCTTCCGTATCCCACGCTCGCGTCTAGAAGCTCGAGCCCATGGTGCTTTTTCGCGGGTCCAGGCTGTTTGGGGGAACGTGTCGCAACGGCGCCGACCGCAAAAAGGACCGCGACGTATGCCAGGGCCACGGCAAGCATCGATGCGCTGCCTGAACCGGAGCCAATGAATTCTGTCGGGAAGCATCCTACGTAGCCCGTTGCCTCGATAGGCGAGAACACGGCCAGCGGCAGGAGATTGAGCGCGGCGTTATGCCCTAGTGCCGAATCGGACAGCAACGGGAATGCCGGGGCCGCGACAAGCAGCGCTGAGGTAAGGGGGCCCGCGAGGACGCGCCTCGTTGCGGTCGATAGGACGGCGGAGCAAACGGATATCAAGGTTCCGCCCGCAAGCAGCGCGAGAAGCAGGGCTGTGAAGACGTTTCCCGCGGTCGTGGTGGTAAGCGCGCCGTCATGGAAGAAGGCGATCGGGTACCCAATTTGCCCGAAGCCGTTTAGGGCCAAGGCGTAAATGCCCCCGGGTGCGAGGCCGGCGAGGAGCATCGCGGTCCCCGCGGCGATTATCGAAAACACGATCTGGATAAGGCGCCGGAATTTGGGCGCGGGCGCCTTTGCCGCCAGGGTCGCAGGCCTTGTGGCGCCGAGCACGAGTATCGACGAGAGAAGGAAGGGGATGAAGGGAAGGAAAGACGGCGCCGTGGCAATGGCGTAAGGCAGGAAGGAAAGGAATGGCAGGTCGTTTGCGGAGGCCGGGATATCCGTGATGCCGGAGCTGCTCAGGGCACGGCAATATGCGAGCGCTGCGTCATTGGTCTCTCGGTCTCCCACGATGGACCCGGATTGGAAGCCTTCGCCCATGAGCGCGTAGTAGCTCTCGGCAGAATCGAGAAAGGCGGCGTCGGTTTGAGCGGCAAGGGCGGCGTTCGCGTATCTTGCAAGCTCCGCGTCAGCTTGCTGCTCTGGCGATAGGTCTGTGCCGCTGGCCTGGGGCGCGCGCGTATTGAATGCGTCGACAAAGCCCTGCATGCCCTGCTTCATAAAGAAGGGCCCGTAGATGGGTGAATTGAACGCAATGGGGACGGAAAAGGCTGCAGCGAGAACGAGCGTACAAATCCATGCGGCCTTGTCTCTTAGGATCAGTTTGAGAAGAAGTCGACAGTACATTCAGAAGCACCTACGTTCCTCAAAGAATCGTTAGATTAAAAGTAACAGACCGGATGAAGATACGTGCGACGGGGGCGAGGCGAATGGCTGAGCGGTATCGATACGCGGGTTCAACGGTATCACATTGGCCACATAGATTTTTAACTTGCATTTCTACCCGCCCTTTTCGTAGAGTCGCCGATACGTGCTTAGCGCACCCTCGGCGCGTCCGGCAGGCTTTGCGAAATGGGATCCAGGAGACTTCGGCGCAGCATCATCTTGCGGAATGCTTCTAATGAGCCTCCCATCCTTCAAAAACAGAATCTCATCGCACAGCCTATCGACCGAATCCAAGATGTGGGATGACATGATGATGCACGTACCAGAATCGGCCAGCTTCCTGAGAATCTCGGAATGCAAGTCCACCCTGCTGGGGTCGAGCGCGTTCATGGGCTCATCTAATAGAAGGTACCGCGCGCCCGTCGCATACGCAATCGCCAGGGTAAGCTGCTGCTTCATGCCCTGGCTCAGAGTGCGGATCCTCATCTTCGCGAACTCGCCTATCTGCGTTTGTTCCACTATCTCTTCGATATCGCGAGCATGCGGCCACATATCGCAAACCATCTTGAGGTGATCTTCCGCACGCAATCCGGGATACAGCAGCGTCCCCTCACCAGGTGCATAGAAGATCATAGAACGGACCTCTCTCGCACCCGTACCCTGCACCTCATCCAGAACGATGCTCCCGTCCACGCGAGGACCCGGCAAACCTGCCATCGCACGCAGCAACGTCGTCTTTCCATGCCCGTTCGGAGCGACGAGACCGTAGACCGTACCCGGGGCAAACTCAGCGTTCACCGAATCTACGAGCACCTTCTTTCCATAAGAGATCGTCAGCGTTTGAAGGTCAATCATCGAGATCATCCCCTTTCGATCTTTGGAACACTCAGGCGCACCATCAACGGAGATACGGCGCCCAAGACCACCAGCAGAGCGCCCGATGCGCCGACGACCTCTCCAAAAGGCATCGCGTTCGTCCCTCGCCCAAGGAACCCAATCGTCCCCACCTGGGAAGCGGGATCAAACGAGGCGAATGGAGCCAGCAGCGCGACGCCCATGCCCACGCTTTCAACATGAGCGCTCAACGAACCCAACACCAAGAGAACCGCGCAAACCATTCCGGTGACAACGGGGTTGCGGCTAATCGCTGCTGTCAACGCAGCGACGACGGAAATCACGCCGTATGCCATGACCAGCAACGGAATACTGCACAACACCGCCTCCCCCACCGTGGACGTTGTCGAAGCTCCCGCCCGAATGAGAGCGACGGGATACTCCGATCCACCCGCACCGTTCTTAATCACGGACACAACGACAGCGGGAACCATCGACACCAAAAGCAGCACCAAGCCAAGCAGGAGAGCCAGCGCAACAGCCGTCAGAAAACGCACATGCGCTGTTGCGGGGATCTGGAGAACCAGAAGGGAACGACACTGCAGGTGGGTGCACGCGAGCGATGTGACAACCACGGGCAACAGCAAAAATAAGGAGGGAAGCGCTGCCTGGAGATACGAAAGGAGGATTAATGGGGGCATCTTCGTACTTAACTCGTAAACCTTGGGGTCCGGCAAGCTCGCGATCGACTCAAGCAGAAGGGCGCGCGCCTCCGCACGAGAAGGAGTCTCCGGCTCGATTCCGATCGATTGCAGGAGAGTCGCATCTGCCGCGCCCAGCTCACCTCGAGCGCGCTCGTACGTCGCAAGGCTTCGAAACCCCTCCGCAGGCATAGGCGCGTACACGAAACCCGAAAGAGCATCCCGCATGTCTTCCAGGGCCGCTTTGCCCTCGACGTCCATATTCGCAGCGTTCTGCTCTAGATACCGATCTATTGAACGGAGCTCTCCATCCCTATACCGAACAGCGGAAACGTTATCAGCGTCAGGAAACATCTCGACCAGAGCCGGGGCCAGCATCGTCGTCGACATTGCAATCGCGCATACGGCGAGGGTAGGAGAACGCAGGAGCAGTTTCCCCATCGTTCTTACGTATGCAACGGCGAAGGCACAAGCGCTCGAACGAGTTGCCGTTCTCGATGCAGTGAAGGAACCTCTCTCAAGACAAATCGGGGATATCGGGCACGCGCAGCCGCTCTTTCCAGCAACGCAAAGCAGGCTAATTGCCAGCACCTCGATCCCGATTGCGCATACGAGGGCAATCGCGCCACGCTCGAAGCAAAGTCCAGGCAGATTCACTATCTGCGTTGTCGGGTACGGGCTATAGGCGCCGACGGTCAACTCAGTGTTCGCATACGTAAGGGGATTCAACAGGGCGAACTCACGTAAAGCGATGGATCTTCCGTAATACCCGGGAACCATCGTCACCCCCATCAGGGCACATACGAACACGATTCCAAGCGTAGGGTTATTGGCAATCTTCACGGCAAGGTGAACGACAAGCGAGATGAACGCTGCCACCAAGAATTGCAAGATGGCCGTCTGCGCGAACACCAGCCAAGCCGGTTTGATAACCGGAGTCGCATATTGAATGTAGCCTATCGGATAGAACGGCGAGCCCGGGCCATTCTTCACAAGCGCGGCGATTATCCCTGGAAGATTGATGGCGAGGACGGCAAGCATTGCAAAAACACTCGCCCATACGCTCGATGCAACAAGTCTACCCAGCTCGCCCATCGGTGCCTGGATGATGAGCTTTTCACGTTTGTTAAGACGCGCGGCAAGGAACGAGACGGCAACGGCCGTTGCGACCCATAGCAAGTACTCCTTCGATCCGTCATAATAGGTGTACTCTCCATCCGATATCTGCAGAAACGGAAGTAGGGGAGAGAGCGGTGCCAAGATAAGACGTCCCGCGGCAAGAGGGTACAGAAGCGCGGGCATGCTTGATGAAGAGGTACAGACACCGTCCTCCCCCGCATTCACAAGCGCATCCGCATAGGATGCTGACAATTCCTGCTCAACACGGGTTATTCCCGACTCGAGGTATTCGACCCGTCCGTCGATGCCAGCCGCGCTCCTGAAGACGGGCAGAGCACAAAGAACCATCAACGCAACAACGACAACACAGAGCGACCTGGAGGAGAGAAGCGACCTAAAGATCGCCTTCGAGATTTTGAGCATATTCATCGCCAACCTTAACCTCATCCAGTCGGAACAGAAGGGCCGAACAAAATGCTCGGCCCTTCCTCGCATCTAGTAGGTGCTATAGACAAATTGCCATTTATCAGTTGTGCCAAGAACACCACAGGAGCACATTGCAGCGAGGCGGGATTCCCTATGATGCGCGGATCGGCGATAGCCATTTCGGTAGGAAATCGTCTTGTAAGAGATGTTGAACATCGAGATGCTGTGCCCGCTTACGCCGCGAGGACAGCTGTAGCTCCAGTAGGTATCGACGACGTCGTCCGTATACCCGAGGGGCTCAACGAGGGCACACTGGCTGCTCTCATGGGAAGGAGGCATCGGGGTATCCGCAAAAGCGGGGGCTCCCGGCAGCAACAAACAAAGAGCGAGGCCGAGGAAAACCAAGAGCTTACACGACTTAACAGTACTGAACATAATCCTCTCCAATCTAGAGGGGTTTCGGTTGCAGTATGCTGTGATTACTTGCCGGCAAAGTCAATTTAACATAAACTGTTAAAAAGTAACCTGAGTTTTTTAAATTCTTCGGAGGTTATTATGAGTTCCGACAATCGCACTCCCCGGCTTCATTCCTCCCGCATCGCATGTGCGATAGCCTCTGCGACCCTTTGCGCCACCGCCATCGCACAAGTGGCGTTCTCCTTAAAGCCAGCAATCGAAGTGCTCGACAACCCTGTAATTGCAGACTCCCCCGCGTATCCAGCCCTTGCGATCTCGACATTGGTCCCTGCCGTCATCGGTATCGCTACGACCATCCTCAGCGCCGTTCTCGTGTGGACGATCAAGAGCGGAGACCCCTTCAAGAAAGGGTCTGCGACATGCTTGAAGGTGCTCGGCATTCTCTTCGTTGTTCAAGCTGCCACCAGCCTCTACGCCGGCTCACTCAAAACCTCCGTTTCGATGTTTGGCGGCGAGGGGGCCGTCGGCGCCCAAGAGATCGCTTCATCATTCGATTGGACCTCTCTGGTTCTCGGCATCGTCCTGTTCATGCTTTCCCAGCTCTTCTTGTACGCCCGAGAGCTGTACCTCGACTCCGACGAGATTGCGTAAGGAAACGCCATGCCCGTAATTGTTCGCCTCGACAAGATCATGGCCGAGCGAAAGATTTCCTCGAACGAACTTGCCGAAAGGATTGGAACCACGCCCGTGAACCTGTCCCGTATTAAAAAAGGGCATATTCGCGGCATTCGCTTCAACACACTCGAGCAGCTATGCCTCGCCCTTCGTTGCCAACCCGGAGACCTTCTCGAAGTCATGAGCGAAGAGGATGCCCGAAAGGAGTTCGGACTCGATTGGTCCGCCGAGGATTAGAGGGCGGTCGTACTCGCCCTGCACACGGGGATGCGAATCGGCGAGGTCTGCGGCCTTCGGTGGTGCGATGTGGATTTCGAGACGGGCCTGATCTCGATCAGACACTCGGTGGCGTACGCGAAGGGAATGGGTTCGTTCATCAAGGACACCAAGACCCATGACGCCAGGGGTATCCCCATCGACCCGGTCGGCCTACTCCCCTTCCTGAAGGAGACCCACGAGATCGACTGCGGAAAGCTGCGCTTGCGCGGCCTTACCGGGGCGGTCGAGATCGGGGACTGCTACATCCTGTCGGAGCCGGGCGCGACCTTCGCGACGACAAGCTATATCCGCAGGGCGTTCAAGACGTTCTCGGAGACCAACGGCCTCATGGGCACCAACGATGAGCTGATCACGTTCCACGGCCTTCGCCACACGTTCGCAACGCAGTGGATCCGCCAAGGCGGCGATATCAAGGCGCTCCAATCGATCCTCGGCCACAAGGACGCCATGGCGACGCTCAACGTCTACGCCGACATCGAGCCCATCTCCAAAATCCATAACATGCTGCGCGCCACGCCGTGCCTTTGGCGCGGGCACCTCGGGCCGAGGGTCGATCCGGGTCCAATGTTCCAACAGAGGATCCAGGAGTCCATCGAGACGCTCCAGGCGTTCGGCTACGGCATCACCGAGCCGGACGACCGAAATATCGCCATACGCGACGTGAAGACGAACAGTTGGCTCTAGCTCACCGAGTACGCGGCAGTGCTGGGCCCATCCCAACTGAGGTCACGGTGGTCCGATAGGGGCGCCGCCCGCGGCATGCGCCGCGGAGCGGTATCCCCTACCGAAGGGCGGGGATGCCCTCCGCTTCCAGTTCGGAATCAGCCGTCGGAGGCGTTCGGCTGACTGCGGGAACGGCCTGTCCGCTCAATGTGTTCGGCTGAGATCGGAAATCAACCCAACACGAGCCGGACACGCGCCAGACGGCTCTTCCCCGTGCGGCCTTCCCCCTTACGCTCATGTTGCAGGCATGTAACGCCGCAGCGAGCGCGCCTTTTTTGCGCCAGACAGGTACAATGATGAACACTGTACCGTAGCGGAGCGCCCCGCGCGCGCCGCAATCACGCGAAAGGGTTTCCCATGGCCGAGATCTCGTCCTCCCGTATCGTCATCACCGTCCTTGGCAAGAACCGCCCCGGCATCGTCGCCGGCGTCACCCGCGTTCTGGGCGAGGCCAACGTCGACATCCGCGACATCACGCAGTCCATTATCGAGGACATCTTCACCATGACCATGCTGGCCGACACCGCCGAGTCCAAGCTCGACTTTGCCGAGCTGCAGAAGGCCCTGGCCGAGGCCGGCGAGCTTTCGGGCGTCAACGTGTCCATCCAGCGCGAGGACGTCTTTAACTTTATGTACCGCCTGTAGCGAACAGGCTGCGTGGAGACGGCCCAACGTGCGCCCAGGCGCAACGTCACCACATGGCCCGGAGAGGAGCGCACATGGCCTACGACGCCAAGAAAATCTACTACCGCTTCGACGACCACCTGAGCCGTCTGGTCTTGGATTACGAAGCAAGCCGCCAGATTTCGTCTGAGAGCGAAAACCTCTACCACGGCCTGCCGACCGACCCTTATGACGAGGGCCTGTTTGTTGAGCACAATGTCAAGCGCGGCCTGCGCAATGCCGACGGCTCGGGCGTGGTCGCGGGCCTCACTCGCATCTCGGATGTGCACGGCTACAACAAGGTCGACGGAAAGGTCGTGCCCGATCAGGGCAAGCTCACGCTTCGCGGCTACAGCATCGAGGATCTGGTCAACAATGCCCAGGCCGAGAATCGCTACGGCTACGAGGAAGTCGCCTATCTGCTTATCACGGGTTCGCTACCCAACAAGGAAGAGCTCGACGGCTTTTGCGAGCGCCTGGGCGCCTTTAGACATCTGAGCGACGAGTACGTCAAAGAGTTCCCTATGACCACGGTGTCGTCGAGCATCATGAACGTGCTCCAGCGCGCCGTGCTGCTGCTCTACGCCTTCGATGCCGAACCAGACGTGATCACGCCCGAGCACGAAATCGACGTCGCCATTTCCATGCTCGCACGTCTCCCGCGCATCGCCGCCTTCGCACACATGGCCTCGATCGCCAAGCTTCGCGGCTCCGAGGTTCACGTGCCGCACCCCACGCCCGGTCTCTCCACCGCCGAGACCATCCTACAGGTCCTGCGCGGCGGCATGGCATTCACCCGCGATGAGGCGATGCTGCTCGACGTTATGCTCATGCTGCATGCCGAGCACGGCGGCGGCAACAACTCCACCTTCGCCTGCCGCGTGCTGTCCTCTTCGGCAACCGACCCGTATTCCGCTTACGCCGCGGCTATCGGCTCGCTCAAGGGCCCGCGCCACGGCGGTGCCAATGCCAAGGTCGTGTCTATGCACGAGGACATCCGCGCGCATGTCTCCAACTGGGAGGACGAGGACGAGGTTGCAGCCTACCTGGGCAAGATTCTCGACAAGCAGGCCTTCGACGGCACGGGTCTCATCTACGGTATGGGCCACGCCGTCTACACGCTGAGCGACCCGCGTGCCGAGGTGTGCCGCCGTTACGCGCGCTCACTGGCAGCCAAGAAGGACTTGGGCGAAGAGTTCGCACTCATCGAGCGCATCGAGCGCCTGGCACCGCAGGTGATGCGCGACCACGGCATGACCAAGCCCATCTGCGCCAACATCGACCTGTACACAGGCTTTATCTACAAGATGCTCGGCGTGCCCGAAACGCTCTTTACGCCGCTATTCGCCGTCGCCCGCATGGCCGGCTGGTCGGCACACCGCATGGAAGAGCTCTTCTGCGCGCACCGTATCATCCGCCCCGCCTATCGTCCGGTGATCGAGCCGCTGGAGTACAAGCCGCTCGCCGACCGCTAGGACGCGGACCGTTATAGAACTCGAGCGTGGCCAGGGACCCAAGCCCTCGGCCACGCTTTTTATGCCAGTGGAAAGGACCGCATCAAATGATTGTGTTTTCCGATATGGATGGGACGCTGCTGACGAGCGATAAGCAAATGAGCGATGCCACCTGGGCGATGCTCGACGAGCTCGCACATCGTGGCATCGAGTTTGTTCCCTGCACGGGACGTCCACTGTCGGGCATCTTTGAGCCCATTCTCGCCCATCCCGCCGTGCACTACGCGGTCTGTGCCAACGGCGCCAGCGTCTGGCAGCTCGACGAGGATACGCCCACCGACGCCTCGCGCGCCACGTGCATCTTGAGCCGTCCGCTCGACCGTGGCATTGCCCACCGCATCCATCGCATTGCCGCCGGCCACGATGTGACCTTCGATATCTTCGCGGACGGGCAGTGCTTCCTCCCCCGCTCGCTCTACACGCGCCTGGACGAATTCTGCGGCGGCGACCCCCACATCGCGGCTTCGCTCAAGCGCACACGAACACCGATCGACATGGATATCGACAGTAAGATCGACGGGGTCGAGACGCTCGAACGCATCGCCATGTACTGGCACGACCCGGCCGATCGCGACGCCATCGCGGCTGAGCTCGACACGCTCGGAGGCATTGAGGTCACACGTTCGTACGCCATGAATATCGAGGTCATGGGCGAGGGCGCCACCAAGGGAACGGCCCTCACGTGGCTATGCGAGCACCTGGGCGAGCGTCTCGTCGACGCCTGGGCGTTCGGCGACAACATCAACGACATTCCCATGCTGCAGGCAGCAGGCCACGGCATGGCCATGGTCAACGGCGAGCCCGAAGACCGCGACGCCGCCGACGCCATCACCGAGTTCGACAACGACCACGACGGCGTCGCCCGCACCATCATGGCCGCCCTCGCCTAGTCATTGGCCAGTCACTGGGGACGTTCTTGAATGACTAGTCGTTGGGGACAGTCTTCGCGAAAAAGCTGCAAGGACTGTCCCCCACTGCCGGCAGAAAAGGAACGTCCCCATCTGCCGGATTAAGCGAGACTCTCCAGCACGCGACGGAGCTCCTGCTGGACGGCGTGGTCGCGATTACAACCCACCACGCGATCGGCCACCGCCTTGAGCGCGGGGCGCGCGTTTCCCATCGCACAGCCCGTACCGACAAAGCGAATGATCTCGTAGTCGTTCATCGAGTCGCCAAACGCCATGACCTCGTCGCGTTCGACGCCATAGTGCTCCATGAGCTGTGCGATGCCCGAGGCCTTCGACACACCGGGCTGCATGGCATCGATCCACGCGTTGCCCGAAGGCGCAAAAGTAAAGAGCTGACCGAGTTCACGCTGCAGTACGTAAGCGCTGTCCATAACGGCACCGTCATCGCAAAAGATACTCGCCTTGATGATATTTACGCTGGGATCGGGCAGCTCCCAAATACGCTCGGCATTGGGAAGGTCCTTATCGACCTCACGCACGAACTTGCACTCGTCATCGAGCAAGAAGGACTTGGTTCGGTCAAAAAGCGCAAGATGCAGATTGGGAAACGTCGCGACGGCTTGGGCGAGCCTTCGAATCGCCAGGTGCGAATACACCTCACGGTCTACCATCTTGCCGTCGGCGAAGACCTGGGCACCGTTAGCGGCGACAAAGTCCATCTTGTCGCGAACGGGCGCAAAGAACTCGCACAGGCGATCGTAGCGACGACCTGACGATGCGGCGAAATGCACGCCATGCTCGTGTAGCGCCAGAATCAGTTCGTAGGTCTCGGGAGGCACCTGGCCGTTTTCGTCAAGCAACGTGCCGTCCATATCGGATGCAATCAGTTTAAACATAGAAAAGCTCCCTTCGGGCTTGTTGGAATCGAACGTGTATCCGATTCCAACGTACCCAAAGGGAGCTCAAATAAGACTCCGCGGGCGTAAACGTTACAAGGACCTGGCAAATAGCTCACACATGCCAGAGGTCTCACGGTCGCGGCGTCAGGCGACACGCCAAAGAGTGTCCCCAACGACTAGTCGTTTAAGAACGTCCCCGATGACTAGTCGGCGTAGGTGAAGGTTGTAACGTCGAACATGCCCTCGGGGCGGATGCGGAGCGTCGGGATCACCGGCAGGGGCAGGAAAATGATGCCCATGATGGGGTCGAGCGGCGGCTCAATACCCATGGCGCGCGCCTTGACCATAAAGTCGTCGTGCTGCGCGGCAACGTCCTCGGCCGTACCCTCGCTCATAAGGCCACCGAGCGCCAGCGGAATGCGCGCCACGACCTCGCCGTTGCGCACCAGCACGTGGCCGCCCTGGCCCACGGCCTCAACGGCAGCCATCATATCCGCCGCATTGTCGCCCACCACGCACACGTTATGCGAATCGTGGCCGATCGTGGAGGCAATGGCACCACCGGTGATGGTGAAACCGCGCACCCAACCGCGACCGATATGCTTGCCGACCAAGCCCAGACCGGCGGGGCCGTCGCCGTCGACACCCTCGACCTGCAACGACACGCCACGGCCATGGCGCTCAATCAGCATAATGCGGCGCAAGTCCTCGTCAGTCTCGGGGCGAATCATGCCCGTGATAGCCATGCCCGGGATCACATCGATAACGGCCTCGCCCGGCTTAAAGGCATAGTCGAACACATCGAGCGAAAGCTTCGGCAGCTTAACGGAGGCACGCAGCTCATCGGCAAGGGCCGCAACCTCGGCCATCTCGGGTGCAATCTCGCCCACAAAGGTGCCGTCCTGCGCCACCAGGGCACCGGCGGCATATACGCGATGCGGAGCCGTGGCAAACGTCAGATCATTGAGCACCAGCAGGTCGGCACGCTTGCCCGGGGCAATCGCACCGCGTAGCTCGTACGGGTCGCGGCAGCCGTGATCCAGGCCAAACGCCTCGGCCGTGGAGAGGGACGCCATAGAGATGGCAACCACGGGGTCAATGCCGGCCTCGATAGCCACACGGCAGGCGTTGTCGATCATACCGGTCGAAAGCGCGTCGGAGGGAGCACGGTCGTCGGTCGCAAAGCAGCAGCGGCGGGCACGGGCGGGGTTTTCCAGCAGCATCGGCGACAAGTTGGCCAGGTCATGGCTGCACGTACCCTCGCGCAGCATCACATACATGCCGCGGGACAGCTTGTCGAGTGCCTCCTCGGGAATCGTCGACTCGTGGTCGGCGATAATGCCCGCCGCGGCATAGGCGTTGAGGTCCTTTCCGGCAACGAGCGGCGCGTGGCCGTCAACCTGCTTGGACGGCGTCTGGTTGGCAGCATCGATGCGAGCACAGGTCTCGGGGTCGCCCATAAAGACGCCCGGCAGGTTCATCATCTCACCCAGACCGAAGACATCGCCCGGATACTCGGCAAAAAACGCCTGCATATCGGCGGCGGTAATGACGGCACCGGCCTGCTCATCGGGCAGCGCGGGCACGCACGAGGGCATCATGTACTTGATGGAAATGGGCGCGCGACGGCCGTCCTCGATCATAAAGCGCAGGCCGTCCAGGCCGGAAACGTTGGCAATCTCGTGGCTGTCGGCAATGGCAGTGGTGGTGCCGCGCGTCGCCGCCATGCGCGCATACTCAGCAGGGCGGATGTTCGAAGATTCGATATGCAAGTGCCCGTCGATAAAACCGGGGGCAAGATAGCGGCCCTGGCAGTCGATGACTTCAGCCGCCTCGTAGGTGCCAGCAGCGTCATCGCGACCGTCGTAGAGCACGCCGACGATTACGCCATCCTTGACGGCAACGCTACCGGGCGCCACGCGCTGGCCATATACGTCGACAATCTGCGCATTGGTAAACAGCGTGTCGACGGGCACGCGACCCTCGGCAGCGTCGATCACAGACCTCATGACCTCAACGGACATACATACTCCTTTAACCGTAGAAAAAAGCTGCGGGGCGGACAGACCTTCACCGCAGCAAACCAATAGCCATTGTATGCCCAAAAGAAAGTCCCGCTAACACCCCTTCCGCTTAACGGCACACGCCGCTTGGCGCAATGGGGACAGGCTGCTTTGTACCAATGACAAGGAGTGTCCCAAAGTGCCGGCACAAAAGGAACGTCCCCAAGTGCCGCAAAATGATGAGAGTGGATAATCTCCCACTTTGAACCCCAAAGCAGGCCAAAAACGGAAGATTATCCACTCTCATTCTGTGGGCACTCATTTAAGTCTGTCCCCAATGAGTGCACCTAACTGCCACCTACAACAACGGAAGCGCCGATGTCTTGGCAACGACAGACACTATGACCCAATCCGAGGGCACTAAAAAGATAGGAGCCCCCGCTCGTGACCGCGGGTCGGGGCTGCGACAATGATGTTGAAGTGCCATAGGCGCAGCCGCGCCGCAACGAGGTTGGGAGGCTCCCATGCCAAAGTATTCTACCGCGTTCGGGATGGACGTCCACCTGAGGTCGACCACCGTCTGCGCCCTCGACGCGGACACCGGCGAGGCCGTGACGAGGAGGTTCCCCGGCAACCCCTGGGGCGAGATCGCCGGGTGGATGGGTGGGTTCCCCGGGCCGTCGCTCGCGGCCTACGAGAGCGGCTACCCCGGCTTCGCCCCGCAGAGGGAGCTCGCCGGGCTCGGCGTCGAGTGTGTCGTCGCCGCGGTCTCGAAGATCCCCAGGTCGGCCGCCGACTCGGCCTCCAAGAACGACAGGAACGACGCCGCCAGGATGGCCAAGGCGATACTCGCCCACGACATCTCCCCCGTATGGGTCCCCTCCCCCGAGGTCGAGGGCATCAGGGACCTCGCCGGCGCCTACGACGGGGCGACCGCGCGCCTGGCGACCGCCAAGCAGCGGCTGCTCGCCTTCCTCGCAAAGCGAGGGTTCGCCTACGGCGGCACCACGCCCGCCGGCAACCCGAGGAAGTACTGGACCTACGACTTCCTGAGGTGGCTCGACAAGGTCAGGCCGGAGGACGACGGCGGGGTTCGGACGCTCGCCGCCCTGAGGAGCGAGGTCGAGGCCGCGGCGGAGGCCCGGGCGGACCTGCTCTCCGAGTACAGGGCGGCCGTGGATGCCAGCCCGATCGCCGCGGAGGCGGCCGCCCTCCAGTCGATCAAGGGCTGCGCCTTCGCGCTGGCCGCAGCCTTCTCGGCCGAGGTCGGCGACTTCACGAGGTTCCGTTCCGGAAGGCAGGTCACGGCCTATTTCGGCCTCGCGCCGAGCCAGAGGTCGAGCGGCGACTCCGTGCGGCTCGGAGGCATCAGCGGCGCGGGCAACGCGCTCGTGAGGAAGCTGGCCGTTGAGGGTTCATGGTGCTACGCCGCGGCGCGGCACCAGCCGAAGCTCATGCCGAGGGACACGGGCGTGCCCCTCGAGATAAGGATGCACGGGAGGAAGGGATCCGAGCGGCTCCTGCGGCGGCGCGAGGAGATGCTCGCCCGCGGCATGCCCCAGGCGAAGGCCAACGCGGCCACCGCGGCCGAGCTCGTGAGGTGGCTCTGGGCCCTCGGCACGATGTGCCGGGAGGGCGCGGAATGGACATAGCCCCCGCCCCGGCGAGCCGGGCGGCCTTCGGGGATACCCCCTATTTCGCTGTGCGCGCGGAGCCCTCCGCATGCGCCTCGACAGACTTGGGGAACCCCGCCGAAGGAATGGAGTGCGGGCCGACAGAACGGTATCCGCGGATATGAGACTGAGCCGAAGGCGTCGATGACATGCCGGGGGCGGACCGGGACGGGTTAACGGCAGGCCCCGCCGACCGATTGCAAGCGGTCGGCGGGGCCATTGTGGCCCTTGACAGCGGATTGGGTCATATGAGCGAGCGGGCACCAGAGCGAGCAAGGTGCCTTGAAACGAGGCGGCATTGACCTTCTGGTCATGCCGCCGAAGTTGAAAGGCAGATTGCCGCTCTGGCGGGTTTGCAGCGTCAACCGGTTACGCGGTTTGGTAAAACCGCGTAACTAAACCAACTTAAAGCCCTTGCGCTTGCCCACGGAGAGGGTGTCGCCCAGTTTGAGGGCGCTCGGATCGATGTTGTAGCTCTTGGGAGCCACAGCCTTGCCGTTGATCTTGACGCCGCCGCCGTCGATGTCGCGGCGGGCCTGACCGGCGCTGGCCGAAAGGCCCAGGTCCTTGAGCAGGCCGGCGAGGTAAATCTGACCCTCGTCGTTGACGGTCAGCTCAACGTGCTTCTCGGGGAAGTCGGCAAGCTGGCCCTCCTTGAACACGCGGTCGAACTCGGCCTGTGCCTCGTCGCCGGCGCCGGCGCCGTGGTAGGTGTCGCACAGGTCGCGGCCCAGTGCGCGCTTGAGCTCATAGGGGTCGGCGGAGCCATCGGCCAGGGCGGCATCGATCTTGTCGACCTCGGCCGGGGCGAGCGAGCTGGCCAGACGATAGTACTTGCCGATCATCTCGTCGGGGATGGACATGGTCTTGCCGAACATATCCTTGGGAGCGTCGGTCAGGCCGATGTAGTTGCCATAGGACTTGGACATCTTGCGCACGCCGTCGGTGCCCTCGAGCAGCGGCATGGTAAGCGCGATCTGCGGCTCCATGCCCATCTTCTCCATGAGCTCGCGGCCGGCGAGCAGGTTGAAGAGCTGGTCGGTGCCGCCCATCTCGACGTCGGCCTTGATCTGAACGGAGTCGAAGGCCTGCATCACGGGGTACAGAAACTCGTGCAGGGCAATCGGCGTCTGGGACTGGTAGCGCTTGGTAAAGTCGTCGCGCTCAAGGATGCGGGCGACGGTGAACTTGGAGCACACCTGCAGCAGGCCGGCCAGGTCCATCGAAAGGATCCAGTCGCCGTTGTGCACGATGGTGGTCTTCTCGGGGTCCAGGATCTTCATGGCCTGGCTCACGTAGGTCTCGGCGTTGGCCTCGATCTGCTCCTGCGAAAGCTGCGGGCGGGTGGAGTTCTTGCCCGAGGGGTCGCCGATCAGCGCAGTGCCGTTGCCGATGATAAGGGTGACGTTGTGGCCCAGGTCCTGGAACTGACGCATCTTGCGCAGGGGCACGGCATGGCCCAGGTGCAGGTCGGGGCTGGTGGGATCGACGCCGAGCTTGATGTTGAGGGGCTCGCCCTTCTCAAGCTTCTTGCGAAGGTCGGCCTCGGGGACGATCTGCGCTGCACCCGAGGTGATGATACGCATTTGCTCGTCAACAGACAGCATTGGGTATCCTCCTTTTGCTATAGCACCCTCACCGGATACGGCGGTGCTGGAAGTTCATAAACCCACTAATAATAACCAAAACAGCGCGACGCGGCACCTACGACAGGAAAATCCTCGTCCTGCCGCACGCGTCGATAACGACCGGCAAACGCGTGCCGTCACGTTCGACCAAAAAGCGCGCCTGCTGACGGCGCGAGCAGTCACGGCAACGGACCTGCCCCGTTGCATCCGTGGCGCAGGCGCCCTCGGCAGTCAGCAAGCAGTGCTCGCACACCATGAGCTCGGGACGGTCGGCATCGACAGGCCCCAAGACACCGGGGCAAGCGGCAAGCTCGGCAACACGCTCCGCATCATTGCCGAGCAACTCGGCCGACAAGCACACCCGCCCCGCACCGAGTCCGCGCAGCCAGGTAAGCGTGGCCCGATTGGCACAGAACACCGGCGCCGCCACGTCAAACGTTGTGCCCAGCTCGCGGGCCATCGCCACTTGTCCCAGATTGCGGCAGACGACGCGCCCGGCACGCTGCATCAGCGAGCGGGTCCGGTCAGCGTCACCCGTGCGGCACACCTCGTCAAGCACCACAACGGTGTCGGACAAATCGAGTTCTCTGCGCGGGTCGGTATCCATCAGCTGCCAAGCAAAAACCATGCGAGCGGGAACCGCGCACTCCACCAACTCCGGCGACGCACCGCTATCCACCGCAACGTCCTCAAAGGGCAGCACCTCAACGGCACGCGCAACGGGCGCAATCGCATCCGCCTCGGCCCGCATGCGCTCCAACACCGCCGTCGTCTGATCCAACACGCCGGCGCTGCGAATCAGATAGACCTCGCAGCCCGCGTCCACCTTACGCTTGCAATGCACGACGACGCGCTTCCCCGCTGCGGCATCCACCGGGCAGGGCACCTGCGGCCAGCGCTTGGGCACATCGGGACGCGCGTCGACACCCGGATAGAACCGAATCTCGAGCGTGTCACCCGCCGCCACGGCGGCATCGAGCTCAACGGTCACCTCTTCGTGGCCCACAGCGACCAAGCGCCCCACGCGCACGCCCTGGTTGATCGCGCGCTCAAAGCTCATGAGCTCGGCACCCGAACGACCCCGCAGGTAAGCATCGGTAAACCCACGGTTAAACGACCTTCCCAGCTCGCGTTCAAGCTCTTCCACGGCACCGGAGTCCCACGCGCCGTCGCACAGCATATCGAGTGCCCGACGCCACACCCTCACCACGTTGAATACGTAATCGGGATTCTTCATGCGTCCCTCGATCTTGAGCGATGCCACGCCGGCGGCAACAAGCTCGGGCAGGTGCGCGATACCCAGATAGTCACGCGGACAAAGCAGGCGGTCTCCCTCGACGGCAACAACACTCTGCCCCGCCTCGTCCACTAGGTCGTACGCCAGACGGCACGGCTGCGTGCAGTCGCCGCGCATCGCCGAGCGCCCACGCCGCAGGGCCGAGAACTCGCACGCCCCCGAATAGCCGATGCAAATCGCACCGTGGCAGAATACCTCGATGGGCACGCCCGTGGCACATAGCGCCGCAATCTCGTCGACCGTCAGCTCGCGTGCCGTCGTCACGCGCTCGACCCCCAGTTCATCGGCGGCAAGCCGCACGGCACCCTCGCTATGAGCGCCCGCCTGCGTGGACAGGTGAATCTCGACCCCGGGAATCGCCGCGCGCAGCGCGCAGGCCAACCCGGCATCGGCGACAATCAGAGCATCGGCGCCCAGCTCCAGTGCATGAGCTCCCAACGCCACCGCGTCGGACAACTCATCGTCAAACACGAACACGTTGAGCGTTACGTACACATGCACGCCATGGGCATGCGCCACGGCGCAGCCGCGCGCAAACTCGTTATCCGTAAAGCCATGGGCGCTCACACGGGCGTTAAAGCCGCCCAACCCCGCATAGATGGCATCGGCACCCGCGGCGATAGCCGCAAGCATCTGGTCGAGTCCGCCCGCCGGCGCCAGCAGCTCGGGCAGCGCCGCACTGACAACATCCAATCCAGTCTCGTATTGTCCGCTCGGCCCCATCGTCCGAATCGCCATCGACAAACTCCTTACCAAGGTATGCATTCACTCTGAAAAATGCCGTCTTCCAGCATACACGAGGCCTCGCGCGCCCCGTTTGGTTTATCGTGTAATAACTTATGTCCATCCTGCCCCGACGGCACATCCACCGTCTGGCACGACATACCTGGAGGTCAATATATGGGTCCTCGCCAACGACAGGGACACAGCCGTTCAAAGACGCACGCCCTGCCCATAATCCTGCTCTCGTTTTTGGGCTTTCTGCTGATTGCGGGCGTGGCGTTTGGCATCGGCATGGTCGGTAACGTCAACCGCTGGCTGTCCGATCTGCCCGACTACACCGACGCCAACGCGTATCTGGTGAGCGAGCCCACCGAGATCGTCGACTGTAACGGCAACAAGATCGCGAGCTTCTACACGCAAAACCGCAAGTCCATCACCAAGGACGAGGTCTCCCCCTACGTGCTGCAGGGCACCGTTGACGTCGAGGACGAGCGCTTCTACGAGCACGGCGGTATCGACCTGTGGGGTATCGCGCGTGCTGCGGTGGCAACCCTCGGCGGCGGGCACGAAGGCGCCTCGACGATCACCCAGCAGCTTGTGCGCAACACCATCCTGCAGGAGGAGCAATTCGACTCGACCATTGAGCGTAAGGTGCGCGAGGCCTACATCGCCATCAAGATGGAGGACATGTACTCCAAAGACGAGATCCTCATGATGTACCTCAACACCATCTATTACGGCCACGGCGCCTACGGCATCGAGGCCGCAGCCGAGACCTATCTGTCCAAGAGCGCCGCCGACCTCACCCTGAGCGAGGCCGCGCTACTCATCGGCCTTCCCAACTCGCCTTCGCAGTACGACCCCACGGTCAATCCCGATCTGGCACTGTCTCGCCGCAACAAGGTTCTCGACAACATGCTGCGCCTGGGCCACATCACCCAGGAGGAGCACGATGCCGCACAGGCCGAGCCCATCACCCTCAATGTGACCGAAATCTCGGGCAGCGGCGTCGACGTATACTCGCAGCCCTACTTTGTCTCCTACGTCAAGCAGCTGCTGGAGCAGGAGTTCTCGACCGACGTGCTCTTTAAGGGCGGCCTGACCGTCAAGACCACCATCGACCCCACGATGCAGCAGGTGGCAGAGAATGCCGTCCGCGAGCAGCTCGACACGCTCTCGCTTGACGGCCTGGACATGGGCATGGTCGTCGTCGACCCCAAGACCGGCTACATCAAGTGCATGGTGGGCGGCTACGACTACAACGCCGACGAGAACCACGTAAACCATGCCACGGCCAAGCGTCCCGTCGGCTCCACCTTTAAGGCCTTTACGCTGGCAACTGCCATCCAAAACGGCATGAACCCCAACGTCACCCTCAACTGCAACTCGCCGCTCAAGGCCAAGGGCACCACGACCGAGGTCCAAAATTACGCCAACCAGAGCTACGGCAACATCACGCTTAAGCAGGCGACGGCATACTCCTCCAACACCGGCTACATCCAGGTGGCGGAAGCCGTCGGCAACAGCAAGATCATCTCGCTCGTCAAAAAGCTCGGCATCGACCCCGCCAAGGACAACATCGAGGACGTTCCCGTCATGACGCTCGGCACCGGCTCGATCTCGCCACTCGAGATGGCCGCCGCCTACGCGACGTTTGCCAACGGCGGCTACTATCGCCAGCCGATCGCCATCACCGAGATTGATTCTCGTACCGGTTCGGTGCTGTACCAGCACACCGACAATCCCTCACAGGTGCTTACCGAGGGCGAGGCCGCCGCGGTCACCGATGTTCTGTCCGGCGTCATGAAGGGCAGCGGTACGGGTGCTGCCGGCGCCCTGAGTGTCAACCAGCCCTATGCCGGCAAGACGGGCACCACCGACAACACCACCAACCTTTGGTTCTGCGGCTATACCCCGCAGCTGGCGTGCGCCCTGTGGACCGGCTATTCCGCGGGCGAGATCCCCATCCAAAAGTACGGCACGGACCTGCTGGGCGACAGCACCAACCTGCCTGTCTTTAAGCGGTTTATGAACACCGTTCTGACCGGTACCGAGCGCGAGGAGTTTGCGACCGGAACGGCGCCCACCTACAAGAACAACAGCGTCTGGAAGTTCTACGGCACCAACAACACCAAGAAGTCGGAGAACGACGACAAGGACGAGGACGAAGAGGAAGAGGAAACCACCACAACAACTACCACGACGACCACGACCACCGAGACCACGGGCGGCGACACCACCGGCGGCACCGGTACGACCGGTGGCTCGACGGGCGGCTCCACTGGTGGCTCGACGGGCGGCTCCACTGGTGGCTCGACCGGCGGCGATGGCGGCACGCCTACGCCTACGCCCACTCCCGACCCCTCGCCCACGCCTGACGATACGGTCGGCTAAGAAGTACGCGACTAAAGCCAACAAGGCCCCGAGCAGCTTATTGAACTGCTCGGGGCCTTTTAGTTTGAAGCGACCTGGTGGGCGGTCTTTATACCGGCAAACAAAAAGGGGTACCGACCAACGTCGATGCCCCTTACAAGCCACTATGTCAGCGCACGCAATGCCGAGCGCGCGGCCCGCACACCTACTTGCGAGAATTGCTCAGCTTATTGATCAGCGCCTCGAGGCGCTCGCCGTCCTCGGCCGTCTGGGCAATAACCAAAATCGTATCGTTGCCGGCAAGCGAGCCAAGCACATCGGGCAACTCTGCCGCATCAACGGCGGCGGCGATGCCGGAAGCCGTGCCAGGCTGAGCCTTGATCATAACCAGATTATCGGTACGCAGAACGCCCGTTACGAGCTCGGAAACCATACGCTGCAGGTGCAGGTCCTCTGCCAGAACATAGATGCCCTCAGGGAGCTTACGCAGCCCCATATCGGCAATATCGCGAGAGACAGTCGCCTGCGTGCAATCAAAGCCCATAGCACGGAGCTCATCGACCAGCACGCGCTGCGTGCGGACATCCTTATTGCGCACAATATCTCTAATGGCATCCTGGCGCCCATTGCGTTTTTTAGCCATACAAACCCTCTCTCCAAAAGATGGCGGAGACAATCAATCAGTGATTGAATAGTTTAACGCTATTTGAAGGCTTTTGTGTATAAGAACGCATTTCGAAACAATTCTATGCAAGTTTGTTTCGTAATGAGCCGTTTAGGCGGTTTTTGCGCCCGTCCGGTTAAGAAAAGCTGCCAGATGCGTACACATCACGCAGCGCGCGGGCTTGGCGCTGGCGATCGGCCCAAACAACAGACCGAGTCCCCGATGGTTATCCTTGAGCGCGGCGACCATCTGACGGGTTCGAGGCGCCTCGAGCATATCACGCATGCGGGCGGAACGCTCGATTGACGACACTCCATGCGGGCTCAGACACAAATTCTCGATGCAGGCGACCAGTCCGGCAAAGTAGAACTTTTGGCTTGCCAGCTTGAGCCGACCACCGCTATCTGCTTCCGAGAGTGAGTCCGCAAGCTCGTCGAGCGCTCGAGTGTCATCGGATATCCTGGCATACATGGTGGGATCAAAGGCATCTGTAAGCTTAGGCGCCGCCGCGTGGAAACAAGCGTCGCCGCATCCGGAGACGCGCTGTGCCTGCGAGAGCGCGCACGCCATAAACCCAACCGTGCGAAACGTCTTATCGCACAAAAGACATGCCTCAAACAGTGGACGGCTGTACATCACGCCAGAGACTTGAGCAACCAAGCCGCCTAAAATCAACTGGGGCAGCCCAGTCACCATAGAAGACTCGTCTTCTATGGCAATAGAGGCAGCATCCAAGACGCGCGAATGACGCTCGCGATGCGCATCGTATCGATCGAGCGACACCGAGGGGAGCACAATGTCTGCCGCAGTATCGCACGCGATATCGACCATCTTGGAAAGGGCCTGCGGAGCAAACCACTCATCGGCGTTCATGGCGATGATTTGAGAGCCGCGCGAGGCATCAAAACCGGCACGAAGACAAGCGCCGCGCTTCGCGTCCTCGACGTCAATCAAATCAATATGGATGTCCCTGTCGGCAGCAACTTGAAGCGAATGGCGCACACCGGGCACAGCATCGCGGCAGACAACGACAATCTGCAAATCATAGAGGTCTTGGTTCTGGATACTCTCGAGCGCACGCATCGCATAGCTGGGCGAACCTTCTACCACAAGGATCACCGAAAGTCGCGGATGCGAACAACGTCGAACCAAGTTTTCCATCCTCTCGATAGCACCAAATCAAACTGTCGTTCATGGTACACCCGAGCTATAAAAGCAACGAGCCGCCTAACATGTTGCACGCCAAGAACAGATGTTGCACACGCGCAGCTCACACATAGTATGTGCAAGGCACAGACGCGCCGAGCACTCCCCTAGTCGAGAACGACAAGCTCGTCGGGGCCGTAATCCACACCCATAAACGTAAGGCCGCAGGCAGGCGCCGTGGGACCCGCAGCGGTTCGGTCACGGGCGTCAATAACCTCGCGCATCCACTGGGGATCGCGACGATGCATGCCAATCTCCACGAGCGTTCCTACAATGGTACGCACCATCGAGTGCAAAAACGCATTGCCCTCGATAGTGAAGGTCAGGATATCCTCGCCAAAAGCGACCTCGTGGCCAAACTCCGCACGCATCACGCAGCGGTGCGTGGGCTTGCCCACAGCAGAGGCAACCTTGCAAAAGCTCTTAAAGTCCTGCTCGCCCAAAAGCGCAGGGCAGGCGGCCGCCATCGCATCGACGTCGAGGGGATAGCGATGCCACCACACCGCACCGCGCGAGAGCACGGGGCGCGCATCGCGATCGGCAATACGGTACGTATACGTACGGGACCGCGCGTCAAAGCGGGCAGAAAAGCCCCTACGGGCCTTGTAGACCTCGTTTATGGCGATATCTTTGGGCAGGAGGGCATCCATAGCCCTCAGCCACCTACGGCGCGTCAGAGCAAGCTCAGCGTCCGTTACGGGCACGCTAATGTACTGGGCCACCGCATGCACGCCGGCATCGGTACGACCCGCACACGTCAGATCGATCGGGCGGCGCAGCAGCGTCTCGATAGCGCGGCGCAACTCGCCCGCAACGGTCGTCTGGCCCGGCTGCTCGGCAAATCCGCTATAGGACGAGCCATCATAGGCAACACAGAATACAAGCGTGGCATCGAGCTCAGGAATCGAATTGAAATCAGACGGCGCGGTCATGGGCGCTCCCAACAAACAATCAACGGTATCGCGACAAAAAAAGAGGGGTACGCGAACGTACCCCTCGAATATAGCCTATGCAGACGGATTGTCTACTCAGCGGTCTCCTCAGCAGGAGCCTCCTCGACGGCCTCGACCTTCTTGGGAGCAGCGGCCTTCTTGGGGGCCGGAGCAGCCTTCTTGGCCTTAGGCGTGCAAGGCTCGGTGACGAGCTCCATGATAACGATAGGAGCGTTGTCGCCCTTACGGTTGCCGAGCTTCATGATGCGGGTATAACCGCCGTTGCGGTCCTGCCACATGCCCTGGGCAGCCTTGTCGAAGATCTCGGCAACGAGCTGCTTATCGCCGAGCTTGGCGATAGCCAGACGACGAGAGTGCAGGTCGCCCTTCTTGGCCCAAGTGATGATCGGATCGACGACCGAACGCAGCGCCTTAGCGCGGGTCTCGGTGGTCTTGATGCGGTCGTTCTCGAAGAGGGCCTTAGCAAGGCTCTTCTTCATGGCCTTGGTGTGGCTCGCATCGGTGCCGAGCTTCAGGCCCTTCTTAACGTTGTGACGCATGGTCTAGTTTCTCCTCAAATATGCGAAGCATTAAGCCTTCAGGCTCAGGCCCATGGACTCAAGCTTGTCCTTCACTTCCTCGATCGACTTAACACCGAAGTTACGGATGTTGAGCAGATCGTTCTCCGAGAACTCAACGAGTTGACGGACCGAGTGAATGCTGGCGCGCTTAAGGCAGTTGTAAGAACGGACGGAAAGGTCCAGATCCTCGATCTGCTTGTCCAGCTCGGCGTTGTCGTTGGTGACCTCGGGAGCGAAGATCGAAGCCTCCTCCTCAACCTCGGGGGTCTCGGCAAGGTTCATAAAGGCGGCCATATGCTGATTGATGATATTGGCAGCCTGGACCACGGCGTCGCGCGGGGCGATGGAGCCGTTGGTCTCGATCTCGAGGACAAGGCGGTCGTAGTCGGTGTGCTGACCGACACGGCAAGCCTCAACGAGCTTGGCGCAACGGGAAACCGGCGAGTACAGCGAGTCGACGTGGATCACACCGATGGGATCGTTGTCGCGCTTGTTGGCCTCGCCAGAGACATAGCCGCGGCCATAGCCGATGCGCATGCTCATGGTGAGATGGCCACCCTCGGTGAGCGTAGCGATGTGCTGCTCGGGGTTGACCAGCTCAAACTCGGACGGAATAAAGAAGTCCGCACCGGTGACCTCGCAGGGGCCGTCAACCGAGATGGTGGCGGTCGCCTCGTCGGTCGTGCCGAGAGCCCTGAAGACAAGACCCTTGACATTCAGGACGATGTCGGTGACATCCTCGACCATGTTAGGGATGGTCATGAACTCGTGCTGCGCACCATCGATCTGAATAGCCTCGACGGCGGCACCCTCGAGCGAGGACAGAAGAACGCGACGAAGGGAGTTACCCAGCGTATCGCCGTAACCACGCTCGAGCGGCTCGACGGAGACACGAGCAGACGTCTCGTTGATCTCTTCGACCTGAACCTGAGGCCTAATGAATTCTGACATGTATTACCTCCAGCCTCAGCAGCCCGGATGGACTACTTAGAGTAGAGCTCGACGATGAGCTGCTCGTTGATATCACCGCTGATCTGCTCACGCGTCGGCAGAGCGAGCACGTTACCAGACAGCTTCTCGATATCGACCTCGAGCCAGCCAGGGACCTCAAAGCGCTCGGAGGAAATCAGGGCCTCCTTGATGGGGAGGAGGTCACGGAACTTCTCGCCGACAGCGACGACGTCGCCGGCCTTGACGCGGTAGGACGGGATGTCCACACGCTTGCCGTTCACGGTGAAGTGACCGTGACGGACGGACTGACGAGCCTCTTTGCGGGTGCGGGCGAAGCCAAGACGGAAGACGACGTTGTCGAGGCGAGACTCAAGGATGATCATGAGGTTCTCACCGGTGACGCCGTTCATCTTGCGGGCCTTGTTGAAGTAGCCGTGGAACTGCTTCTCCAGAACGCCATAGATGAACTTGACCTTCTGCTTCTCGCGCAGCTGCATGCCGTACTCAGATTCCTTGCGACGGCGCTTGGGCTGACGGATAGATTCCTTCTTGCTGCTGTAACCGAGCTCAGCGGGATCGATCCCGAGCTGACGGCAGCGCTTAAGAACAGGAGTCCTGTCGATTGCCATATTGATACGATCCTTTCAGTTACACGCGGCGACGCTTCTTGGGGCGGCAGCCGTTGTGCGGAATGGGGGTCTTGTCCTGGATGCTCGAGACCTCGAGGCCAGCAGCCTGGAGGGAGCGGATGGCGGTCTCACGACCGGAGCCGGGGCCCTTGACGAAGACGGAAACCTTCTTCATACCGTGCTCCATGGCCTGCTTGGCAGCAGCCTCGGCAGCCATCTGGGCAGCGAACGGCGTGGACTTACGGGAGCCCTTGAAGCCCACCTGGCCAGCCGACTTCCAGGAAATGACGTTGCCCTGGGGATCGGTGATCGAAACGATCGTGTTGTTGAACGTAGAACGAATGTGAGCCTGGCCCACGGAAATGTTCTTACGGTCCGCGCGCTTCAGACGGGCAGCGCGAACGTTCTTCTTAGCAGTAGCCATCTATCTAGCGCTCCTTATTTCTTCTTCTTAGCACCGATCTGACGCTTCGGGCCCTTGCGGGTACGAGCGTTAGTGTGGGTGCGCTGGCCGCGGACCGGGAGGCCCTTGCGGTGACGAAGGCCGCGGTTGCAGCCGATGTCCATAAGGCGCTTGACGTTCTGGTTGCGCTCACGGCGGAGGTCGCCCTCAACCATGATCTGGTTCTTATCGATATAATCACGGATGGCGTTAACCTCATCCTCGGTGAGGTCCTTAACGCGCGTATCCACGTTAACGTTGCACTCGACGCAGATCTTCGTCGCAGTGGTGCGGCCGATGCCGTAAATGTAGGTCAGACCGATCTCAACGCGCTTCTCACGCGGGAGGTCGACACCATTAATACGGGCCAACGTAGTCTCCTCTCTTAACCCTGACGCTGCTTATGACGGGGGTTCTCGCAAATGACGAGGACCTTGCCATGGCGCCTAATGATTTTGCACTTATCGCACATCTTCTTGACCGAAGGACGTACCTTCATCGTTCTTCCTTTCGGTAGCGCTCAAACTACTTCCCTACTATCTACTCGCCCAGCCGCAGGCGTTTAAAACTATGGCTGGTCTTCACACACAATCCGACCGTAGGTTGAGCTAAGCCTGCAGCCGGAAGTGGAGTGCGTGTATGCGTGCCGCTATTTGTAGCGATAGGTGATGCGGCCACGGGTCAGGTCGTACGGGGAAAGCTCCACGACAACCCTGTCACCGGGGAGAATACGGATGTAATTCATTCGAATCTTGCCAGAAATGTTGCACAGAACCGAATGACCGTTCTCGAGCTCGACCTTAAACATGGCGTTGGGCAGCGGCTCCTTTACCGTACCCTCGAGCTCAATTGCGTCTTCCTTCTTCACAAGCAATCATCTTTCTCTAGAAAACGACAGCGATTGAGTATTCTACAATACGCATGCACGTATCGTAATATCTTCGTAATGGCTCCACAACTAAGCGGAACTTGTTACTTTTCAGAAATGTAGATGCCGACGTGTTTGAACGCGGCCCCTACATTTCACCGCCCTGCAAGGAACACCAAGCACCTTGGGCATCCGTGGTGAGAATCACCGGACCGTCATTGGTAATGGCGACGGTATTCTCGTAGTGCGCGGCGGGCAGGTGGTCGTTGGTCGTAACAATCCAACCGTCGGAGCCCGTGCTCACATGGTTGGAACCCATCGTAACCATCGGCTCGATGGCAATGACCATGCCGGCCTGGAGGCGAACGCCCCTCCCCTTCTTTCCATAGTTAGGAACGTTGGGGTCCTCGTGCATCACGCGGCCAATGCCATGGCCCACATAGTCACGAAGCACGCCGTAACCGTGAGACTCGGCGAGGGACTGAACGGCATAACCGACGTCCCCGATATGGTTACCGGGAACAGTCTGCTCGATGGCAGCCTTAAGACAATCGCGCGTGACCTCGCACAGGGCCTTAGCCTCGGGCGTGGGGGTGCCGACGAAAAACGTCCAAGCGTTATCGCCGACCCAACCGTCGACAACGGCTCCCGTATCGATGGAGATGATATCGCCATCGCGCAGGATCATGTCGGGGTTGGGAATACCGTGGACCACGGCATCATTGATCGATGCGCAAATGGTCCCCGGGAACCCGCCGTAACCCTTAAAGGCCGGGGTGCCGCCATGCATGCGGATAATCTGCTCCGCAAGCTGATCGAGCTCAAAAGTCGAAACACCGGGGCGCACCATGGCTCCAACGTGGCGGAGCGCCATCTTAGATAGCGCTCCTGCCTTCTTCATCTGCTCGATTTGCGTTGCAGACTTAATCTTGATCATAGACCGAGAGCCTCTTTGACATCCCCGTACACGGTCTCGCGAGCCTGGTCGCCGTTGACCGACTTGAGCAGACCCTGGCCACGATAGTAGTCGACGAGCGGGCTCGTGGACTTCTCGTAGACGTCGAGACGATTCTTGATGGTCTCGGGCTTGTCGTCGTCGCGCTGATACATCTCGCCGGCGCACTTGGGGCAGGTAGCATCGGCAGCGGTGCCGGTGTAACCACAGGCGCGGCAGGTGCGACGCGAAGACAGACGATCGATGATGACCTCGGGGGCCACGTCGACCAGAAGGGCGCAGTCGATCTCGCGACCCATGGCGGAGAGCTCGGAGTCGAGCGTCACAGCCTGGGCGGTGTTGCGCGGGAAGCCGTCGAGGATGAAGCCCTGCTGGGCGTCATCGGCAGCAAGGCGCTCCTTGACAAGGTCGATCACGAGCTGGTCGGGAACGAGCTCGCCAGCGTCCATGTACTTCTTAGCCTGAATACCAAGCTCGGTGCCACCCTTGACGGCAGCACGCAGCAGGTCGCCCGTGGAAATGTGAGCGACGCCAAACTCGGCGACGAGCTCCTGCGCGACGGTGCCCTTACCGGCACCCGGAGCTCCGAGCAATACGAGGTTCATGAGCAATCCTCCTCTAGCCTATTTAAAGAATCCATCGTAATCATACATCTTGATCTGGCCTTCGAGCTTATCGACCGTGTCGAGCACGACGCCGACCATGATGAGGATGGACGTGCCGCCAAATGCCTGGATCAGATGGTTACCCGTGAAGGAGAAGATGATCGAAGGCACGATGGCGATGAGCGCCAAAAAGACAGCGCTGGGAAGCGTGATCTTGTTGAGCGCGTTCTTGATGTAGGCCGCGGTAGCCCTACCCGGACGGACGCCCGGAATAAAGCCACCCTGCTTCTTAAGGTTGTCGGCCGTGTCATCGGGGTTGAACACCATGGAGGTGTAGAAGTACGCGAAGAACACGATGAGGACAACGTTAAGCACCCAGTTGAGCCAACCGGTCGAAAGCGCAGAGGCAACTGCCTGAATCCAGCCGATGCCGGGGAAGAACACGGCAATCTGAGCCGGGAAGTACAGCAGCGCCGAGGCAAAGATGATCGGCACGACGCCCGCGGTGTTGACCTTGATGGGCAGGTAGGTGGTCTGGCCACCCATCATGCGACGGCCCACGACGCGCTTGGCATAGGAGACCGGGATGCGGCGCTGGCCGCGCTCAAGGAAAACAATCAGCGGGATAACCAGCAGGATGATGGCGCAGATGATCACCATGGTGATGATGCCACCGGCATTACCCTCGGTGCTGGAGAAGATAGCCTGCGGAAGGCCGGCCATGATGTTCGCAAAGATGATCAGCGACATGCCATTGCCGATACCGCGCTGGGTGATGAGCTCACCAATCCACATGATCAGCATAGCGCCTGCGGTGAGCGTACCGACGATCATGAGGTCGAAGATGATCTCGGGAGCGCCGGCGCCATTGAAGCTGATGCCGAAGCTCTTAAAGAGGAAGAGGTAACCCACGGAGTTGAGGATTGCCAGAGCCAGGGTGAGGTAACGCGAATACTGCGTAATCTTGGTCTGACCGACCTCGCCCTCGCGGGCAAGCTCATGCAGGGAAGGCACGACGGCCTGGAGCATCTGGAGGATGATCGAGCTGGTGATGTAAGGCATGATGCCCAGCGAAAACACCGACACATAGCTCAACGCGCCGCCAGAGAAAAGATTCAGGAGGGCCATAGCACCTGCGGCGACCGAATTGTTATCGGTCGAGAAAAGGCCCAGCATCCCCTGGAAGGGAATGCCGGGCACAGGAACGTGCGCACCAATGCGGTACACGACGAGCATAGCTATGGTAAAAAGAATCTTTTCGCGCAATTCTTTGATGCGGAAAGCATTCTTAAGACCATTTAGCACGGCAGCTCGACCTTTCCGCCAGCGGCCTCGATCTTGGCCTGCGCAGAAGCGCTGACCTTGTCGACCTTGACCGTGAACTTCTTGGTGAGCTCACCATTGCCGAGCACCTTGACGGGCTCGAACTCGCTCTTGGTGATGCGAGCGGCCTTAAGAGCGGCACCGTCGATTACGGCGCCGTCCTCGAACTTACGCTCGAGACGCTCAACGTTAACAGCGGTGTACTCGATACGACGGGGGTTGCGGAAGCCCGGAAGCTTGGGCAGGCGCATAGCCAGCGGAGTCTGGCCACCCTCGAAGCCGGCACCCTTGGTGCCACCAGAGCGGGAACCCTGGCCCTTCTGGCCGCGGCCAGAAGTGGTGCCGTGACCCGAAGAATTGCCACGGCCGACGCGCTTGCGGTTCTTGGTGGAACCGGGCGCGGGAGTAAGATCGTGAAGCTGCATTTGCTACTCCTCTACAATCTCGACAAGGTGCTTGACCTTGAAGATCATGCCGCGGACGGACTCGTTGTCAGCAATCTCGCGAACCTCGCGGATCCTGTGGAGACCGAGGGCACGGACAGTACGGACCTGGTCCTGCTTGCAACCGTTGGTGCTGCGGACCTGCTTGATCTTGATGGTGTCAGCCATGCTTAGTTCTCCTTACCGACGAACATCTCGGAGACCGTCAGGCCACGGCGACGTCCTCAGGGCTGGAGAGCTCCTTGAGGCCCTCGACGGCAGCCTTGATGATGTTGAGGCCGTTGTCGGTACCGAGGGACTTGGACAGGACGTTCTTGATGCCAGCAAGCTCGAAGAGGGGACGCACAGCGCCGCCGGCGATAACGCCGGTACCCTCGACAGCGGGCTTGATGATGATGCGGCCGGCACCAAAGTGGCCGAGAACCTCGTGCGGGATGGTGCCCTGCTCGGTCACCGGCACGTGGAACATGTTCTTCTTGGCATCGAGAGACGCCTTGGAGATGGCCAGGGGCACCTCAGCGGACTTGCCCATACCAACGCCGACGTTGCCCTTGCCGTCGCCAACGACGACGAGAGCGACGAGGCTCATGCGACGACCACCCTTGACGGTCTTCGACACGCGGTTGATGTAAACGACGCGCTCCTCGAACTCGGAGGCCTCGCGCTGCTGCTTCTGATTACGAGCCATGTGCTACATACCTCCTAGAACTCGAGACCGGCGGCACGAGCACCGTCGGCGAGGGCCTTGACGCGGCCATGGTAGATACGGCCACCGCGATCGAAGGCGACCTTGGTGATGCCGGCCTCGATGGCACGCTTGCCAACGAGCTGACCGACCTTCTCCGCAGCCTCCTTGTTCGAGGTGTGGGTGCCCTTGAACTCGGCCTCGAGGGTCGAGGCAGAGACGAGCGTCAGGCTGGAGCCCTTGCTGTCGTCGATGATCTGGGCATAGATGTTGGCGTTAGTACGGGTCACGCGAAGACGCGGACGCTCGGAGGTACCCGAGACCTTGCCGCGAACACGACGCTGACGACGCTTGAGGCCTTCCAGCTTCGCCTTATGCTTGTTCATACGTAAACTCCTAAAAAGGTTGATCTTGCCAGCACCTGACGGGGTGCTGGTCTTATGCGAGTGAGTCGGTTACGACTACTTGGCGGCCTTACCCAGCTTGCGGCGGATGTGCTCGCCAACGTAGTGGATACCCTTGCCCTTGTAAGGCTCGGGAGGACGATGGCCGCGGATCTCAGCGGCGATCTGACCGACCTGCTGCTTGTTGATACCCTTGACGTTCACGTGGGTGTTGTCGGGAACCTCGAAGGTGATGCCCTCGGGAGCCTCGACGATCACGGGGTGCGAGAAGCCCAGGGAGAACTCGAGGTTCTTACCCTTCTGCTGCACGCGGTAACCGACGCCGGCGAGCTCGAGCTTCTTCTCGAAGCCCTCGGAAACGCCAACAACCATGTTGTGGATGAGGGCGCGGGTGAGGCCGTGGCGGGCACGGGTCTCACGCTCGTCGTCGGGACGGGAAACGGTGAGGACGTTGTCCTCGACGTTGATAGCGAGCTTCTCAAAGACATCGAGCTCGAGCTGGCCCTTGGGGCCCTTGACGACAACGTTGTTGCCGTTGACTGCCACTTCGACTCCGGCGGGAATCTGGACAGGCTTATTACCGATACGAGACACGGTGATCTCCTTTCCTTCTACCTACCGAGCGAATTACCAGACGTAAGCGATGATCTCGCCGCCGACGTTGTGCTTGCGAGCATCGCGGTCGGTCATGACGCCATGGCTGGTGGAAATAATGGCGGTACCAAGGCCACCGCGGACGCGGGGCATGTCGGCAACGCCGGTGTACTTACGCAGGCCCGGCTTGGAAATGCGGCGGATGCCGTTGATGACCTTAGCCTTCTTGGGACCATACTTAAGCGTGATGTGCAGAGTCTTCTGGGGAACGGTGTCCTCGACATCGTAGCCCTCGATGTAGCCCTCCTCGTGCAGAACACGAGCGATCTCGACGAGCTTCTTGCTGCTCGGCATGGAGACCGTGGCCTTGTTCACAGAGTTAGCGTTACGGATGCGCGTAAGCATATCTGCGATCGGGTCTGTAAGGTTCATACAGATTCTCCTTCGTTCTTGATGAACACGTGCTCTTGGTTCTTCGCCGCCCTTAACGGCAAAGCCTTTTTAGCGCGTTTTCCCTGTTCCAAACTGATGCTTGAAACGCTGGTAGTGACTTACCAGCTGGCCTTCTTAACGCCGGGAAGCTCGCCCTTGAGTGCAAGCTCGCGGAAGCAGACACGGCACAGGCCGAACTTGCGGTACACAGAGTGCGGACGGCCGCAGCGCTGGCAGCGCGTGTACTCACGAGTAGAGAACTTCTGCTTGCGATTGCACTTGACGATCATCGATGTCTTAGCCACTTATATCCTCCTCACATAGAGTATTGTTCGCCCCAAGCGCCGCCCCCTTCTGGGAACGGCGCTCATAGGGCAGGTGAACCTATTTCTTGAACGGGAAACCGAAGGCGTCCAGAAGGGCCTTGGCCTCCTCATCGGTGTTGGCGGTGGTCACGAAAGTGATGTCCATACCACGCTGGTGATCGACGGAGTCGAAGTCGATTTCGGGGAAGATGAGCTGCTCGGTGACGCCCATGGAGAAGTTACCACGGCCGTCGAAGCTCTTGGCGGAGATGCCGCGGAAGTCGCGGATACGGGGGATTGCGACAGAGGTCAGACGATCGAAGAACTCCCACATACGGTCGCCACGCAGGGTAACCTTGCAGCCGATCGGCATACCAGCGCGCAGGCGGAAGGTAGCGATGGACTTGCGGGCACGGGTGATCATCGGCTGCTGGCCGGTGATGGCGCGCAGGTCGCGCACGGCACCGTCGATGGCCTTGGAATCGGTAGCGGCCTCGCCGACACCCATGTTCACGACGATCTTCTCAAACTTGGGGATCATCATGACGTTCTCGTACTGGAACTTGTCCTGAAGCTGCTGCTTGACCTCGTTGTTGTACTTGGTCTTCAGACGCGGCACATACTTCTCTTCTGCCATTGTTCACTCCTTCTTGGGGTTTTAAGCACGGGGCGTGGCCACGATGGGTTGTCCTCGTGCCTCCTGGCTGCATCCGCGCCGCTCATGGCATTACGCGGTTTGGACTCGACACAGCAGGAGCCGACAAAACAATCGGTACTATACGCGCATCGGGAGCGTTTTTCCAGAAAAACCTCGTCTGCCTGCACAACTCCACAACTCCCCCGCACAAACCGATCCGCATGCGACGGAGGAAAATGACAGTTGCGGTGAAATAGGGACTGTTTGACGGCTTAACTGGCTTAAACAGCCCGCATTTCACCGCAACTTATTGATGGGGATGCGACTAGCGCTTGCGGGGGACGAGTTTGGTGCGGCGCAGGTGGATCATCTCGGCGGCGATGGAGATGGCAATCTCCTCGGGATCCTCGGCCTCGATGGCAACGCCGATCGGCAGGTGCAGCTCGTCGATCTGGTCCTGCGTAAAGCCCTCCTGCTCCAAACGGGCGCGCACAAAGGCCGTCTTGCGGCGCGAGCCCAAGCAGCCCAGATAGGCGGGTTTAGCGCGCATGGCCTGAATCACCACGTCGATATCGGACTTGTGGCCTGCTGTGGCCACGACCACCAAGTCGCGCGGGCCGATGGGGCACTGCTTGCTCAGGTTCTTGTAATCGACCAGGCGACGATCGTAGACACCGGGCACCCATTCGGGCGTCAGCGTGCCGGGGCGGTCATCGCACGCCACAACGGCAAAGCCCGCCGCCGTGAGTACGCGCGCCGTCGCAGCGCCCACGTGTCCGCAGCCAAAGATGTAGGTCAGGCCCTCGGGGCAGAGCGTCTCGATGTGCGCCGGGGGAATCTCGGAGGCGGCGTTGGTGTAGGTGACCTTACTCCCCTCCTCCACCAGCGAAAGCTCGGGGCAGCCCGCAATGGTATGGCGCGATGCCCCGCCATGGTACTCGGCCACATCGCCCTCGAGCGCGTTTGCGATAAACGGTTCAAAGTCGATGACGAAGTCGCCGATGCGTCGATACGCCAAGACGTCGGCAACCGACTGGAACAACAGCACCTGCGATACATCCAGGTGCAGATAGCACAGGCAGATGGCTCCGCCGCAGATCATGCCGGTATCGGAGTTCTCGCCGCCCATGGTGTAGCGGACCAGACGCGATTGCCCTGCGGCCAGCAGCTCGCGCGCCTCGTTCAGCGCAAAGAGCTCGATCTTGCCGCCGCCGATGGTACCCGCTTGGCTGCCATCGGCAAAGACGGCCATCCAGGCGCCCACGCCGCGCGGCGATGACCCTGCCGTGCCGGCAACTACCACCAGCTCGCACGTCTTACCGGCCTTCAGAGCGCCAAGCGCAGCATTCACCACATCGAGCTTTTCCATTGCAATTTCCTATCCCTGGAATACACCGGTGAGCATGGCGAGCGCCTCGAGCACGCCGCCGCCGACCGACGTCGCCTTGTCCGAAATATAGTTGATATAGCTGGCATCGCCGCGCGGGTCGACGTCGGCACATTTAAAGCCCTCGGTCACCTGAACGCCGTCGGCCAAAAGGCCGCGCAAGCAGCCATCGATCTGCGTGCACATGGGCGTATCGCCCGCGTAGCCAATCACGTCCCCGGCGCTCACGATATCGCCGATCGCATGGTCGGACCTAAACACACCGGCAGCGGGGCTGTGGATAACACGTTCCTTGCCATAGCCGGCGATGACACCCGGCACGCCCGTGTTGGGCTGGGGCGAACCTTGGGTAATGACACGGCCGAGAAAATGCCCGCGCATGGTCTCGACCACGGCGTCGCAATCGACCGGCGCGGTAAAGCCCGGCCCCACGGCAATGACGGCAGGCGCCATGTCGCGCGTGGTGCCCAAGTTGCGCTTGGCCAAAATCGCGTCGACCACAGCCGCGGGTTTCAGCTCGCCGAGCATCTTGGCCTGAGGGTCCACCACAACGGCGACGTCTCCGGCCTCGGTAATCTCAAGCGCCTCAGCCGGCGTCTGCGCCAAGCGAGCGCGAATGCCTTCGACCTCGACCTCGCCCAGGCGAATGGCCTCGCAAAAACTAATTGTGCGGCGGATGCACGTGGGAACCGCGATATCGGCCATAACGACCGACACGCCGGAGCGTACCAAGCGAGCGGCGACGCCCGTGGCGATATCGCCGGCGCCGCGAACATAAACGAGCATTCCCGGGGCACCTCCCTGTGCTACGGTTTGAGCAGAGCAAAAGCGGTTCGACCGCTGCTCTGATGATTATTTATTATCACAGTATTATACGGCGGTGAACATATGGAAACGGTTAACGGTAATCTTGCCTCGGCGCTCAGGATCGAGCCGGGCATTACCGCGATTATCGGCAGCGGCGGCAAGTCGACGCTGCTAAAGACGCTCGGCCTTGAGCTTATGCGCGCTGGCGGCCGCGTGCTCCTCTGCACCACCACGCATATGTTTCCCGTCGCCGGCGTGCCGTGGGACGGATCGAGCCGTCGTCTGGACGCCGCGCCCTGGAAGCCAGGTGCCCTACACGCCCCAGGCTGCACCTGCGAGGCCTGCGCGGGGCTTGTGCGGGGAAGGATCTGCCAAGCAGGTGTCTTGGACCCCCAGACGGGCAAGCTCTCCTCCCCCGCCGCGCCGCTCGACCAGCTGGCGCAGCGCTTTGACTACGTCCTGGCCGAGGCGGACGGCAGCAAGCGGCTCCCGCTCAAGGCGCACGCCGCCTGGGAGCCGGTAATTCCCGCCGCCACGGCAAACGTTGTCTGGGTCGTCGGCGCCTCGGGGCTCGGCAAGCCCATCAACGAAGCCGTCCACCGCCCCGAGCTCTTCTGCGAGCGCTGCGGCTGCGAGCCCACCGACGCTGCCACCCCAGAGCGCGTCGCCCAGGTGCTCAATGCCGAGCTGCAGATGCTGAACCTCAACAATGCCCGTATCATGCTCAACCAAGCCGACACGCTTGCCGACCCAACAATGGCAGATCGCTTCGAGGCAGCCCTCAACCGCCCCCTCATCGCCACCAGCCTCCAGGGGTAGCAAATTTGGGACGGGGCTCTTTTTGCTACCCCGTCCCAAAAAATCATCTCCCAAATTAGCTACCCCGGCGGTCTTCCCGTTAGCGGGGCACGTAGCGGCCGGGTTGGGCTCCGGTGGGCTCGCCGTCGCGCGCGGCCAGCACGCCGTTCACAAACACGGCCTTGGCGCGGCCATGTGCCTCAAAACCCTCGAGCGGCGTGTAGTCCACAGCCTGATGCTGCATCGCGGCACTGATCGTCCAGCGCGCCTTGGGATCCCACACGCACACGTCGGCATCGGAGCCCTCGGCAAGACAGCCCTTGCGCGGGTACATGCCAAACACGCGCGCCGG
>CALJCO010000029.1 GCA_938023905.1 uncultured Collinsella sp.
TTCGATGCATCTGCGCTTTCGGGCGCGGCCAGCGGTGTGGACCTTTCTGGTATCGACTTGTCCGGGCTGGACCTTGACCTTTCGGGCGTTGGGAAGGGCATTGACTTCAGCGACATCATGGCCAAAGCGCCGGCCCCGGATTTCTCGGGCATCTTTGACGGTCTGGAACTCACGCCCGAGCAGATGCAGCAGGTAGGAACGCTTGCCAACCAGCTGTTTGAGGGCTTCCTTCAGTCTGATCAGTTTAAGGCACTGTCGCCCGAAGATCTTAAGGACGCGTCAAAGCTTGCTGCCGCATTCTCGGCGTATCTTGAGCATGATGCCGCAGCTCGGCAAATCCTTGCCCAGCTCAAAGCGCTCGGCGGCGATGCCCTGGCCGAGCGCCTGCAACGGGCGATGACCGACTATGTGCAAAAGCAGCTGGCTCCGTATCTGCAGCAGGCTCTGGATCAGGTGATGCAGACAATTAGTGAGCAGATTGCGACAACGGTATCGGCCCAGCTCAAGGCGGGCGCGGCGGGTCTCATGGGCCAGATGGCGACGCAGATGTCTTCGAGTTTTGCCAACCTGGCGAGCGCTATGCGTGTGGATGCGGGCGCCTTTGCTCGTGCCATCCACTTCAACATGGACGCCGAGGACCTGAGTTCGCTCATGATGAGCTATGCCAAGGCGTCGAAGCTCACCTACGACAACAACCTGACCACACTGGGCTATGCGGACGAGGCCGACCCCATCTCGGTCAAGATTTTCCCGCGCGACTTTGAGGCCAAGGAGCGCGTGCTTGAACACATCGATGCGTACAACAAGCAGGTCAAAGCCGCCGGCCACGACGAACAGGCCATCTCGTACACCGACTACATGGGCATCATCATGGGCTCGGTGACCGACATCGTGAACACCATCAGCTTGGTGCTCATCGCATTCGTGAGCATCAGTCTGGTGGTGAGCTCCATCATGATCGGCATCATCACCTACATCAGCGTGCTGGAGCGCAAAAAGGAGATCGGTATCCTGCGCGCGATCGGCGCGTCGAAGCGCAACGTGGCCAACGTGTTCAATGCCGAAACCTTTATCGAGGGTCTCATTGCCGGCGTCTTTGCCGTTACCGTCGTGGTGCTCGTAAGCTTTCCTGTTAATGCTTGGGCGCTTGCTGCCAAGCAGGTCCCCAACCTGATGAGCCTGCCCGTGCAGGATGCGTTGATACTCATTGCGATATCGGTGCTGCTGACGGTCGTCGCCGGCCTACTGCCGGCCCGCAGCGCATCTAAGAAAGACCCCGTAGAAGCCCTACGCTCCGAATAATGTGACAAAGGGACAGCCCCTTTGTCACATTTCTCTCCTGCGCCTAGCTTGTTTTGCCCATCAGCGTGATGCGGATGGCTGGATGGGTATACTCGTCAAACTCGTCCTCGGGTTCCGTATCAAACGAGTAATACGCTTTGACGGGGCCGTCGCTCGTCCTGATAGAGATTCTCTCGTAGAGCGAGCCGTTCAAAAAAGCCTGCCTAAACTCTTCAGGGAGCTTCTGCGGTGCTAGGAGCTCGGGACTTGCGGTCTTGACGTCTATGGTTTGGACGACAGAGGAAAGCTCGTCAAGGTCGAGCTCGATACGGGCGAGATTGTCCTCGAGGTTCGCATCGGGGTCGACCTCTGCCGCGTAGCTCACTTCCGCGAGCGTTCCCTTGTTGTCAAAATCCAGGTACGTATAGGTCTTTTGGGCATCGGAGTCGCCGTCGTGCAGATAGCCTCGGACGTGATAGCCGTAATCTTGGTATCGCTCGTAGGGGTCATCGGCGGATACGTACTCGCATGAGGGTTCCAGCGCCTTGCGGGCGATGGCGATCTGCTCGGCCGCGGCCGCGGCGTTCTCCTGCATCTCGATGTTTCCCTGCGCCAGCTGCGGGATATAGGCACCGCACACGATTACGAGGGGCAGTGCTACAAGCGCGATGATCCACTTTTTCGCACGGGGGATGGGCACGCCACAGGCCTCTGCCATGGCCCTTGCGTTAGCGAAGCTCTCGGTAAGCACGTCAGCTGCAGTGGCGACGGCGCCTACGGCAGCGGCGACTTCTGCCGCGCCGCCCAGGTTGCGCGCGGTCTCGTTGTCACTGTTCTTGAGTAGACGCGCGGCGGCCTGCGTGCCAACAACGCCCGCAATTTGTGCCGAGCGGTCTTTTTCGCTCTGCTCGACGGCAAGTCGGTGCTGCATTTCTCTCCACTGCTTGCCGCGCATGCCAAAGCGCGGCGCGAGCGCGCAGTAGCAGAAGATGACGAGCTCGACGGCGGTGAGCACCAAGGCGGTCATCATGCCCGTCTCTTGGAAGCCTTCGTGATGGAATACGATGTCGTCAATCATTTCGAAGGGAATGATCAAAAATGGCAGTACGAACGCCATGGCGAGCGCCGCTCCGGCAACCTTGGGGCAGATGCAGTATCGCTGGATGCGCTTACGTTCTTGTTCGGAGAGTGTTGCCATAGCTGGTCCTTGGTGTCGTGGCGGTCGTTGTGGCACGATGCCGTCATATGCAACTCAGTATAGAGAATCCCGCCATCGATGAGCGCATGGTCATACGGCAAAAGTGCCACGGCAGCCCTGGTTTAGAGCGGCTGCTCCTGTGCCCACGCGATGATGCCGCCCGATACGTATGTGTGCCAAAATAAACAGCCGAATGATGATTTGCAAATGTGACAAAGGGACAGTCCCTTTGTCACATTGATGTGAGAATGGATGTCGATGTATTTATCGCTGGCCCCTATGGAGGGGATTACCGGGCATGTGTTCCGTCGCGTGCACGCGGAGTGTTTTGGCGCACTCGATTGTTATTACACGCCGTTTTTGCCGCCGCCACGGGTAGGCAACCGCTTTGGCGGCAAAGCGTTTAAAGAGGTCGATCCCGCCAATAACCAGGGGCTTAACGTAGTGCCTCAGCTGATGTCCAAGAATGCGGATGAGTTTGTGTGGGCGGCGCAGGTGCTCGCCGACATGGGTTATCACGAGGTCAATCTCAACCTTGGCTGCCCCTCGGGCACGGTTGTCGCCAAGGGGAAGGGCTCGGGCTTTCTGCGCAATCTGGATGAGCTCGAGGTGTTCTTGAGCGACGTGTGCGAACGCTCGCCGTTGCCGGTGTCGGTCAAGACCAGGCTGGGATTGGAGAACGACGACGAATACGAGCGCGTGCTCGATCTGTATTGCCGCATGCCGCTGGCAGAGCTGATTGTGCACCCGCGCGTGCAAAAGGACCGCTATACGGGCTCGCCGCGCAAAGAGTTTTACGGTGAGACGCTGAAGCGGGCGCCGTTTCCGGTGGCCTATAACGGCGACATCTTTGATCTTGAGGACATGGATGCGCTGGTGGAGGCCTATCCCGGAACGCGTCACGTCATGTTGGGGCGCGGCTTGCTTGCGAACCCCGCGCTGGCTCGCATGGTTAAGGGCGGTCCTACTGCCACGGCAACTGAACTGCAGCGCTTCCACGACACGCTGTTTGCGGCCTATGCAGAAGAGATCGGCGGTAACGCGGTCTTTCGCATGAAGGAGTGGTGGTTCTACGCCAAGTGCGCCTTCGCCGATCCCGCGACCGTTCACAAACTCGTACGCAAGACCAAAAAGGTCGATGAATACCGTGCCGCTGTCGACCGTGTCTTTCGCGAGCAGCAGCTTGCGCCCATCGCCCGCTTTTGTGGCTAAATGATCCCTTGGGGACGGAGAAGAACGGATCGCCTGTGCCGGACCCATGCAAAAAACTGTACGCCAGCATCCAAGGATGTCGAAAAATATCGTTTTTGGATGCTGGCGTACATGTTTGGTTCGGCAGGGGACTAGGCAATCATTGCATCGAGTGTAATGAGTTCCCTGAGTCGCTCCGTGCGCGTTTGCCCATGGCGCTTTGCCTTTGCGTCAAATGCTTCAAGAACCGATTCGCCCACACGTGCCGATAAAACAACGCTTGGTTCATCGGAAATCGGCGGCCTTCCCAACTTGACGGTGTGGCCCTTCGGCCACTCATCTTTTTCGTATGCCGCTGCGGCTTTTTCTAGCTCACCGGGAGCAAACCCCATCATCTTTTCGAGCTGTTTAGCGTCCATAGCGCCTCCTATCGATCGATTCCGATTTCCCTGAGCACCTTGCGCGTAGGAGGGACAAGGGCGTGGTAAATGATGTAACCATCCCGATCGGGGCAACATCGAGCGATGAGCTCCATGAGGCGGCTTCTCTTTTTGTATACAATTTTGTAGACAAAAATACAAGTAACTAGTCATTTAAGAACGTCCCCAACGACTGCCCACAAATAGCTGTACGTCAGCATCCAAAGATGTCGAAAAATATCGACTTTGGATGCTGGCGTACATGTTTGGGTCGTATGGATTAGGGCGGGCCGACCGCAATAACACGCTAGAGCAGGTTCTTCTGTACCCACGCGATGATGTCGCTCGACTCGTAGAGCGGCTTGCCATCGATGAACAAGCAGGGAACCTGGCGTTTTCCTCCGACGGCGATGAGCGTCTGCTCGGCATCGGGGTCGGTCGAGATATTGCGCTCGGGGATGGCCACGCCGTTATCGGCAAGGAATCGCTTGACTTTTATGCAATACGGGCAGCCGGTCATAACGTACAGTTCGAGCTCGTGATCAGTAGCCATGGGTCTCCAATCGGTTGAGGTTTCGATTGAAATACCCAAAGCCGCCGCGGTCTATGCGCGCGTCAACGACGACTCGATGGCCTGGATCAGAAACGCCGTGGCTCCGGTGCCGCAGGGCTTGTCGTAGTAGTCAACAAAGCGCTGATCGGCAAGATAGCCGTGGGCGAGGCCCAGGTATGCTTCGTCTTGGGGCTCGTGTCCCCAGTTAAGGCCAATCCATCGGCGGTGCATTGCGACAAGCTTGCGGGCTTCGTTACTCTTTGGATCGCCGTCGCCCATGGCAATCGAGAGCTGGCCCAGAATAGCGCGTTCAAGTTCCTTCATGTCGTTCCATGTCTCGGGATCCATATCCAGCAGTGCTTCGTTTGCGGCGTCGATCGCCTCGTCGCCATAGCGCGCTCGCGCCTCGGCACCGTAGCGCTCCTCGTTTTCTTGCACGGAGCGCCAACGCTCCAGTTGCGGCAGCACGGCACCCATGAGCGAGACGGCTTCGTCGAGCGACATACCGGTGCTTTGTGCCAGCCGCGGGGCACAATCCTCGATCATTGCTTCCATGGTGGTGTCGTAGGTGTACTTGCCGTGGTCGTAGCACCACTTGCAGTAATGGTCGGTCGTGGCGCCCGTGGCGTCGGTGCCGCAGTCGTCGGGCGTGAGCACCATGCCGCAGCTCTGGCAATAGCGCTCGGGCATTTCGAGCAGGTGCGACAGCGGCTCTCCGGTTACGGCGGCAATGAGCTTCATCATATCGATGCCCGGGGTGACTTCGCCGCGCTCCCAGCGGCTGACGGCTTGGCGCGTGACATAGAGCTTGGCGGCAAGCTGCTCTTGGGTAAGGTTGTTGTCGCGGCGGACGGCGATGAGCTTTTCTGCAAAGGCCATAATGGCTCCTTTCTGCTGCTTGTTGGCTTAAGCATACGCGGCAGCCGATGTCCTTCCAAGCAACCGTTGGTTGCATGCAGATGACGATGAGAGAGAATCGCAGCCTGCGCCCCGCGCGCCTGTGCCGTACAATGACCGGCATGGAACCTATTGCATACATACATACCGACCTGCCGCAGAAGTTCGGCATTCCGCGCAACAGTTTTTTGGCGCCCCATCTGCAGGGACGCATCGTTTTTGAGCCGGAATTTGCCTCCAATGTAGCGGTTGAGGGCCTGGACTCCTTCTCTCACCTATGGCTGCTCTGGCGCTTCGAAAACGGCACGCCCGGCGGCACGGCTAAGGACATAGCTACCGATGCCAAGACACAGGACAGGTCCGGCACCAATGCCAAGTGGTCGAAGACCGTGCGCCCGCCGCGCCTGGGTGGAGCCGAGCGCGTGGGCGTGTTTGCCACGCGCAGCCCGTTTCGACCTAATCCCATTGGGCTTACCTGCGTCAAACTCGATCATGTCGGGCTTACCGACGATGGCCCCATCATCCATGTGCTAGGGGCCGATCTGCGTGACGGCACGCCCATCTACGACATTAAGCCCTACATTCCGTTTGCGGACTGCCACTCGGATGCGACCGGCGGCTGGATTGAGGATGCGCCGTGGCAAGAGCTCGACGTTGACTTCCCGCAAGCGCTGCAGGAGATGGTCCCGCCCACGAAGCTCCCCGGGTTGGTCGAGGTCCTTCGCCAAGATCCGCGCCGCGCGGGTAGCAAGCACGAGCCAAACCGCATTTACCACTTGGCTTACGCTGGGCTCGACATATCCTTTACGGTTGACGGATCCAAGTTGACGGTAACCGCCGTCAACGACGCGCGGGACTAGCCAGCCATTCGATGGCGCTCGCCAAATTCAACGCCAAACCCCGTGCCAAAATCGCCCACGCTGGTGGACAATAACGCCTATCAAAACAATCCGCTTTGCACGGGAGCTCAGCATGAAATACGACTTTACTTCGCTTATCGACCGCCACGGCATGGACGCCATCGCCGTTGACTCCTGGGGCGAGATCCCTGGCATGGCTCCGAACGCGCCCGACGAGGGCTTCGACCGCATCCCCATGTGGGTGGCGGACATGAATTTTGCCACGGTGCCCACGGTCCAGGAGCACATCATTCAGCGCGCCCAGCATCCCATGTTTGGCTATTTCGATCCGCGCGACGAGTACTTCGACCGCATCATCGAATGGCAAAGCCGACGTAATGGCGTCGAGGGTCTGCTCCCGGAGCATATCGGCTACGAAAACGGCGTGCTGGGCGGTGTCGTGTCGACCCTGCGGGCGTATGTCCAGCCGGGCGATGCGGTGCTGGTCCACAGCCCTACCTACATCGGCTTTACCAAGTCCATCGAAGCCGCGGGCTATCGCATTGTCCACAGCCCGCTTAAGCTCGACGACCAGGGCGTGTGGCGCATGGACTTTGAGGACATGGAACGCAAGCTCACCCAAAACCACATCCACGCCGCGGTGTTCTGCTCGCCGCACAATCCTTGTGGCCGCGTATGGGAGCGCGACGAGATCGAGCGCGCCATGGACATCTATCGCCGGCACGATTGCGTGGTGATTTCGGACGAGATTTGGTCCGACATCATCTTGCCCGGTCACAAGCATATCCCGACGCAGTCGGTGAGCGAGGATGCCCGCATGCGCACGGTCGCCCTCTATGCGCCCAGCAAGACGTTTAACCTGGCGGGCCTGGTCGGCAGCTACCACATCATCTATAACGAGACGCTGCGCGACCGCGTGTGCGCCGTGTCCAATAAGACCCACTACAACGAGATGAATGTCCTTTCGATGCATGCGCTTATCGGCGCCTACCAGCCGCAGGGCTACGAGTGGCTCGATGAGCTCAACGAGGTTATCGAGGGCAACATTGACTACTTCTGCGATTACGTGGACGAGCATTTTGAGGGCGTGTCCTATTCGCGCCCGCAGGGCACCTATATGGTGTTCCTGGACTGCACGGAGTGGTGCTGCGTGCATGGGCACGATATTCAGTGGCTGCTCGACGAGGGGGCGCGTGTGGGCGTGGGCTATCAGGACGGCCGTCCATTCCATGGACCTTGCCACATTCGCGTGAATCTGGCGCTGCCGCTTTCGCGTGTAAGGGAGGCGTGCGACCGCTTGGACCGCTACGTTTTTAATGCACGGTAAGTGAGTGCTGCATGCGGGGCTGTCTGCCAGATTGGCTGGAAGGCCCCGTATGGTAAAGCATCTGTAACCATTGAGCGCAAGCGCGGTTTTGTCTGCTAATATCTTTGCTCTTGAGTCTGTAAACAGGATCGTCTGGAGCTCGATGAAAAGACCTCGTCGCTCGGCCGCCATATCGTTGTTTGTTGCGCTTGCAGTGGTGGGCGCCTTTGTCGTGGCGATAGCTGGCTGTTCCGGGTTGAATGATGGGGCCGCGGCGTCTGCATCAGAAGGCGCAGCCGCCTCGCAGGTCAAAGACGACAACCTTAAGACGCTCAACGTTGGCAGCGACCTCTATCCACCGTTTGTGTATAGCAACGAGTACGGCGATATTGTTGGCCTGGATGTCGATATTTTGACCGAGGCTTTGGGCCGCATTGGCTACAAGCCAAAGTACCAGCTGATCGACTGGGAAAAGAAGAAAGAGCTGCTGGCGAGCGGCGAGCTCGATTGCGTCATGGGCAGCTTTAGTATGACGGGCCGCGAAGGCGAGTATCGCTGGGCGGGGCCGTACCTTGCGAGCCGACAGGTGGTTGCTGTCGATCCCGAAAGCGATATCTACACGCTTGCCGATCTTGAGGGTAGGGTCGTGGCGGTCCAGTCCACCACCAAGCCCGAATCGATTCTGCTCAATCACACCAATGAAAACGTTCCGCAGATTAAGGAGCTCTACAGCTTTTCGGACCGCTCGTACCTGAACCCGGCGCTTGTCGAGGGCCTAGTCGACGCCATCGCCGCGCATGAGTCCTCGCTGCTCACCTACGAAAAAGACTATGGCGTGACGTATCGCATTTTGTCTGAGCCGCTGCTAGAGGTTGGTTTGGGCACCGCTCTCGATATCAACGACACACGCGGCATCGACGTTAAGCTCACCCATGCCTACCAAGAAATGCTTGCCGATGGCACCATGGAGCGCCTGGTGTCAAAGTATTTTGATGACCCTTCGCCCTTTTTGAATGTGGAGGGCCTGTCATGATTGATGCGTCCGACCACACCGCTCAGGAGCGGGGCGATCGTTCGGCACGGGAATGGCTCATCGTCGTCCTGTTGGGGATAGCGCTCTCGATTGTTGCCGGCGTGACGAGCTACGCCTACACGACAGCTCAGGCCGAGCAGCGCTTTGCCGACGTTGTCGATTACGTGGCGACACAGAGCCTTTCCTACGATGCGTTCAACAGCGCCTATGCGACCAAAAACCTGATTCGCGTTATGGAGATCGCCGGAGAGGCGGCGCGCGATATGGAGCGCGACGGCTCGGTGGATAACGCTACGTTGGAGCAATATGCTGACCAGTTTAATGTGACAGCGCTGATCGTAACGGATGCATCGGGCAACTTGGTGTCCGAGTCCTCGAAGGATGACGTGGGCTACGAGTCGCTCGCCGCGAATCTCAAAGAGGCGCCTGTGCTGGAGGTGGCAGCCCATCCGCTTAAGTCCTATACCGCTCGCATTACGCTTGCGGACGATTCGGTCGCAGACATTGGCTGCGTGGCCCGGCGGGACGGTGAGGGCATCGTTGTCGCGGTGAGGCACCAGAGCGCCAAGGCGGTCGCGAGCAATACGCTCAAGTTGCAGAGCTTGCTCGATGGTTATGAGACCATCGATAGCGGCAATATCGTGATCGAAAACGACGGTAAGGTCGTTGCGACCAACGCTGTTGAGCCCGCCGTGTCAGGCGTGTTCGATTTGCCTGCGACGGATGCCATCGTTGTCAACGGCATTAAGGAGCGTTGCCTGGCTGGTAAGGTCAGATTGGTTAACGACAGCGGTGAGTGGTATCTGGGCACATTTGGTAAAGCGCGCGATTTTTACGTGTACACCTATGCTCCCGCGCAGCGTTACTTTGAGGTTGTTGCCGCTGTTGTTGCCAGCGTGTTGGCACTCTACGGCGGTGTTATAGCCACTGTTGTGTTGGTGCGCCGCCGCGCCGAGAGCCAACGCTTTGCCGACCTGTTGCTGCAGGAGCGCGACTATGGCGACAAACTGGCAAAAGCGGCGCGCGAAGCTTCGTCTGCCAACTCTGCAAAGACGGAGTTCCTGCGTCGCATGAGTCACGACCTGCGCACGCCCATCAACGGCATTCGCGGTATGGTCGAGGTGGGCAATGCCAACGCGGACGACTTGCAAAAGCAGACTGAGTGCCGCTCAAAGATCTGGACGGCGTCGGGACTGTTGCTCGACCTTGCGAACGAGGCACTCGATATGAGCCGCTTGGAGAGCGGGCAGGTCGACCTGAATCTCGTGCCTACAGATATGGTGGCCCTCAACCGTGAGGTGTGCGATATTCTGGAGCGCCAAGCCGAGGAGCGCCTGGTGACAATTATCTGCGACCAACGGACTCTTGATCATCCCTATGCCCGGGTGAGCGTGACGCACCTCAAGCGTCTGTTGCTCAATATTGCCGGTAATGCCGTCAAGTACAACCGCCAGGGCGGCTATGTTCGCCTGACATGCCGCGAGGTGGAGCCGGTGGACGGTGTCCCCGTCTATGAATACACGATCGCCGATAACGGCATTGGCATGAGCGAGGAGTTTCAACAGCACCTCTACGAGCCGTTCAGCCGCGAGGAACAGCAGGTGGAAGGCGCTTCATCGGGAACTGGCCTGGGCGCGTCTATTGCCAAACAGTTGGTCGAGCTTATGGGCGGAACCATGAGCTTTACGAGCGCCTTGGGGCGGGGGACGACGTTTACCATTTGCCTGCCGTTTGAGAAGTGCAAGAGTTCCGAGATTCCCCAGGCAGTTCGCGTGGATGCAGGCGACAGCGACGTGATCCAGGGCCTGCGTGTTTTGCTCGTAGAGGATAACGACCTGAATGCCGAGATCGCACAGTTTACGCTCGACCGCGCCGGTGCCGTCGTGACACATGTTAAAGATGGCGAGTCTGCCGTCGAGACGTTTGCCGCGAGCGCGCCGCACGAGTACGACGTGGTATTGATGGACATCATGATGCCCGGCATCGATGGCCTTGAGGCCACGCGTCAGATTCGAGCGCTCGATCGCGAGGACGCCGCGACCACGCCGATTATCGCCGTGAGCGCCAATGCCTTTGCCGACGACCGTAGGCTTTCGCGCGAGGCGGGCATGAACGCGCATCTGAGCAAACCCGTGAGTTCTCAGGATCTCGTTGAGGCGCTTGCGCACATAGCCGCCGACGCTTCATAAACAAATAGCTCGGTTCCAATACTGGTTGGAACCGAGCCATTTTGCTATTTGCAGGACCTGTTTTTGGGCTTACTTTTCCTGAATCTGCTTGCCGCAAAGATGCTCAATTGAAATCTCGTAGAGTTGGACGCCCTTGATGTCTTTGGCGATTTCTTCCTCGACTTCTTCGGCAGAAGGGTAGTACTTAAGCGCGAGCTGGCGGACTTTGTCCTCGATAAACGCAGGCGCTTCATCTACCAGGCGGCAACGGCCAAAGACCACGGTGCTCATGACGTAAGGAGCCCAGTCGCCGTCCTTGTACCACTCGTTGCCGTAAACGGTAAAGCAGACTTTATCGTCACGCCTGAGCGAATCGACCTTGTGGCCGGCCTTGGCGCCATGGAAATAAATCTTGTCGTGCTCGGCGTCAAAGAAGTAGTTGACGGGAATGGCATAGGGGTAGCCATCATCGCCGTTGACGGCAAAGACGCCGCGCTTACAGGTGGCGAGCAACTCGCGCGCTTCCTCGTCAGTGATGGCGCGTTTCTTTCGACGTAAGGGCCTAAACATCGTTGGCTTCCTTTCTGGCTGTGCATGGTGGTTGAGCACAAACTATAGCGAAACAGCCCCATTTTTCTTGATACAGGCGAGTATGTTTTTGAGCTTGCTAAAGTCGAGCGGTTTGGGCAGATGGGCGTTCATGCCGGCGTCGTGTGCCGCCTTGGCGTCTTCGGCAAAGGCGTTGGCGGTGAGCGCGATGATGGGGATGTCGGCCGCATCGGCCTTTTCGCTCAGGCGGATCGCCCGGGTTGCCTCGTAGCCGTCCATGCCCGGCATCATGATGTCCATCAGGATTGCATCGAAGCTGCCGGCGGGACGACCAACATATAGATCGACCGTTTCGTTGCCGTCGGCGGCGCGAGTCACGACGATGCCTTCGCTTTCGAGCAGAGCTTGGGCAATCTCGGCATTGAGTTCGTTATCTTCTGCCAAAAGGACGTTCATGCCGGCGAGTGAGCAGCTGCTTACCTGCGTGTCTGCACATTCTTTTATCTGAGGGTTCTTGTCGATATCGAGCGGAATCCGGACGTCAAACGTACTCCCCACGCCAACCTCACTCGAAATCTCAATCGTGCCGCCCATCATATCGATGAGCGATTTGACGATAGACATGCCAATGCCGGTTCCTTGGAACTTGCTGCGCGCATCGTCGCCTTCCTGGGCAAACGGCTCGTAAATGTGTGCCAAAAACTCGGATGTCATACCAATGCCGGTATCCGAGACGCTAAAGCAAAACACGGCGTGCTCGTCGTCGACCGGTTTGATGGTCGATGAGAACGTGACGGTGCCTCCGTGCTTGTTGTACTTGATGCTGTTGTCGAGCAGGTTGACAAGGATCTGCCGAATATGGGTGGGGCTGCCGATCATATATTGGTCGACAGCGTAGGGCTCGCTGGTGTCGAGCATGGTTATGCCGCGGTCCGATGCGCGGAGCTTGCACAGTACGAGCGCATTGTCGCACAGCTCTTTAAGGTTGAATGATTCGTGCTCGAGCGTCACTTTGCGCTCCTCGATCCTGCCCATCTCGAGGATGTCGTTAATCAGTGACAGCAGGTGATTGGCGGCAACGCGCGCCTTGGCGCGGCTTTCGCGGGCGACCTGCATGTCGCCTTCTCTCAATTCCTCAATTTCGATAAGGCCCAGGATGCCGTTGAGCGGCGTGCGGATGTCGTGGCTCATGCGCGTGAGGAAAGCGGTTTTGGCGGCGTTGGCGGCATCGGCTTTCTGCCGTTCCTCCTGTGCGCGGTAAAGCGACCAGACAAGGATGACGATGCCGGTGAGCAAAATGCAAATGACGACTGCCGCAATGACGATGCGGTTGCGGTAGAGAAGTCGGAACGCATCCGATTCTTGCGCCGAGTACGATGTGGGGAAATAGCTGTTTGCAGAGAGCGATTCACCTGCATTGACGATGCCCTTATTGATGATTCCCAGCAGCTCGGGCTTGCCGCGCGAAATTAAACACGATAGTTGTGCCGTGTTGGTGAGTTCCTGTGTTTCGAAATCCTCGATGTCGTAGATGTCGCGGAGAGTTTCCAGGCGCGTGCTGGGGACAATGATGCAACGTGCCTTCCCCTCATCGAGGGCTTTGAGCACCTCGCCGTCATTCGAATACTCGGTTACCGTTGCGTTCGGAAAGAGACTTTCGAGCTCAAAACGGTTAACGATTGTGCTCTTTGTACAAGCGATGTTCTTAAGGTCGCTGTTCAGGTTTTTGCCATTGTGAATGGCGGTCAGCGAAACCGTTCCCATCGAGTTTGACTGGATGACCCCTGTCTGCTCGGCGAGCCAGTAGTCGCGAAACAACGGCAGGGCGACATCGATGGTTCCGTTGGAAAGGGCTTTGATCATTTGCTTGTTGTTCGAGAGTGCGATTGTTTTGACCGTAATGTCAAACTTGTCGTGCAACGTCGTTGCAAGCGAGGCGAGCGACCCTTCCATCTCGCCGTCGTCATTTTGCGTACAGTAGGGAAGTTGGTTTTTAAGATAGCCGAGCGTGATGGTATTGCCGTTTTCTTTGAGCCAGGTGGTCTCGGTGCCGGTGAGCGATGACGAGCCACTGTTTTGGGTCGAGTAACTCGTTTTGACTTCCTCGTTATAGCGCGGGTTATCGCGGGCGATGGTCGTCATGGCGGCGTTGATGTCGTTCATCAGGTCAGGGCGGCTTTTGGGAACGGCAAAATAGTAGTCGCTCGAGCCTACGTAGAACATGGGTGACGCATCGGGCGACGAAATGGTGTCGTTCATGATGACGGCGTCGACCTCGCCGTCTGCAAGCGCCTCAAAGAGGGCGCTGCCGGTGTCGATTTCTTTATAGGTGCAGGTAACGTCTTCGTTGGCGAGCCACTGCTGGCCGACGATAGTTTGCATAACGCCAGAGTTGCAGCCGATGGTGAGGCCTTGGAGCGCCTGAGGGTCACCCTTGGCCAGATCGTCGCGGTCGGGCCTGGCGTAGATATAGTAGCGCTCGGTGCCCTCGGGGTTCGAGGAAAAGAGCAGCTTCTGCTCGCGTTCTGCCGAATACGAGATGTTGGGCATGAGGTCGATTTCGCCCGCCTCGAGCATGTCCATAAGCTCGGAGAAGGTGCCGCTAACGTATTCGTATTGCCAGCCCTTTGTGTAATACGAGAGGGTCTGGAGGTACTCGTAGCCCCATCCCGAGAGGCGCTCGCCCGGCGTGCCTTCCTGGAAGCCTTTGTTGTTGACGAGCCAGCCAACGCGGACCGTCTTGACCTGGTGGTCGGAGTCGGCGGCAAAGGCGGGGGCAGGCATGACGGCGCTCAGTACGGTGAGTACGGCAACCGCAACGGCTAGGGTGCGATATAGAGCCAAACGAAGGATGGCGGAAGGTTTCACATGAAATCCTATCGAGTCGAGACAGTATCACATAAGGATACCAGCTCAACCTGCCCACTCAGCCACCGCACCGCTAAACGGTCAGGTAGTCATTGGGGACGTTCTTGTTTGACTAGTCATTTAAGAACGTCCCCAATGACTAGTTCCGTTTGCGGGGGAGGCGTGGGACAATACCGAGCGAATGTGATTGGGCGTCTGGGAAAAGAGGTCGCGATGAACAAGTTGAGGACGCTTGCTGACGTGTTGCGCCAGGCTGGCTTTGCGCGCATCACGGGCCTGTTTCTCGTCTTCTATCTGCTGTGCTCGACGGCCGTCTGGCTGTCCGAGCCCACGACCCTCACGTTTGGCGACGGCCTCTGGTTTAGCTTTGAGACCGTATCGACGATCGGCTTCGGTGATATCCCGGCCGAGACGCCGGTTGCCCGCGCTATCACCGTCGTTTTGAGCGTCATCAGCATCTTCTACATCGCCATGCTCACGGGCGTGGCGGTGAACTACTGCAACACGCTCATCAAGATGCGTCAAAAGGACACCATGGCGCGCTTTATGGACGATCTCGAGCATTTGGAAGAGCTCGATCGTGACGAGCTCGCCGACCTGTCGCGCCGTGTGCGCGAATATCGCCGACGCCAACGCTAGAACGGGCGACGCGCGTCACGACGAGGGGGACTGAATATGAATATCACGGTATACCTGGGCGCGAGCGTCGGCAACGACCCGGCGTTTCTGCCTGCAGTGCGAGAGCTCGGCACGTGGATTGGCTCCAACGGCCACGCGCTGGTATACGGCGGCTCCAAGTCGGGCCTGATGGGCGCGCTTGCCGATAGCGTGCTCGATGCTGGCGGGCATGTGACGGGCGTTGAGCCGAGCATTTTTATCGAGGCAGAGTTTCAACACGACGGTATTGACGACCTCATCGTGACGAGTGACATGGCCGAGCGTAAGGCCAAGATGATCGAGCTCGGCGACGCGTTCATCGCCTTCCCGGGCGGTACGGGCACGCTCGAGGAGATTGCCGAGGTCATGTCCGCCGTGTCGTTGGGGCACTTGAGTGCGCCGTGCATTCTGTACAACCTGGATGGGTACTACAACGACCTTAAGTCGCTGCTCGGGCGCATGATCGACAAGGGCCTATCGAGCCCGCAGCGCCAGACCGGCATCTACTTTGCCGACGACCTGCGTCAAATCGCATCGATTATCGGCGCCTAAGCCTTAGGCTCATCGCTCGTGCGGCACCCAACGGCACCGTTCGCGGCGTAGATGGTTAGCCCGCCCGAGGCCTGCTCGTCCTACAATAAAACGTATCTTTGCCGATTCTGACCACGGGAGGTCCCGATGGATACCCTTGCAAAACCCAAAAACCGTGCGCTGTTCTTAGTGAGCGTGGCTGCGACCGGTGCGTTTGCGGGCGCCGCGGTCTGGCTGTTCTTCTTTGCGATGGAGCGCGGTATCGACTATCTATGGACCGAGATCCCGCATATGCTGGGCGTCGCTTCACCCGAGCTCGCGAGCGGCCCGTTCGGGTTTTTGCCGTATCCGTTTTTCGTCTGCCTGCTGGGCGGCCTGCTGATCGGCCTGTACGAAAAGATGACGGGCACCAAGACCGATGACCTCAACCAGGTAATGGCCAAGGTTAAGCAAGACGGTCGCTATCCGTACGACAACCTGGGCAAGCTTTCGCTCGCGGCGTTGCTGCCGCTGCTGTTTGGCGGAAGCATTGGACCGGAGGCCGGCCTGACCGGCGTTATCGCGGGTCTGTGCAGCTGGGTCGGCGACCGCATGCGTCGCTTTGGTGCCGAGTTTAGGCAGCTCACGCTGCTGGGTACCCAGGCCGCCCTGACGGCGCTCTTTACCGCGCCCGTCTTTGGTTTTGTGGCGCCGCTCGCCGGTAGCGCCGATGGCCAGGGCGCCAACGAAGACGAGGATTCCGCCTCCGACGAGATCACCATCAAGCTGCCCAAGGCGCAAAAGACCGTGGTCTACGGCATCGCGATTGCCGGCGGCCTGGGCACCTATCTGCTGCTCGGACAGCTTATGGGCGGCGGTATGGGTATGCCGAGGTTCGAGGCTGCCCAGGTGGGCAACCTTGAGCTTGTCTGGCTTATTCCCCTGGCACTCATCGGTACGGTCTGCGGCTGGCTGTACTTTGTCTCGGAGCACGCGAGCGAGGCGTTGGCCCACACCATAGGGGAGCGCCCTGTCGTCAAGGCCATGCTAGCCGGTCTGGCGCTCGCCATCTGTGGCACGGTCCTGCCCTACACCATGTTTGCCGGCGAGACCCAAGCCGACGTGCTCATGGAGACCTATCTGACCATTCCCGCCGGCGTGCTTATCGCGACCGGTCTTGTTAAGGCCATGCTGACGCCCGCCCTCATCAACCTTGGTTGGCGCGGCGGCCACTTCTTCCCGGTTATCTTCTCGGGTGTGAGCCTGGGCTATGGCCTTGCCATCCTCACCGGCGCAGATCCGGTCTTTTGCGTCGCCGTCTGCACCGCCTCGACGATGGGCGCCGTTATGCGTCAGCCGGTCATGGTTGTGGGCTTGCTGCTCATGTGCTTCCCACTCAAGGGTATCGTCTGCATGATCATCGCCGCCGTCATCGCGGTGGGCATTCCGCTGCCCAAGCCGCTGCGCAAGTAGTACGGTGGCGCACGCCGGGGACATGCCGTTTGCCATGGATTTGCGGATGGGCGATTGCGACCGATTGCGGCCCGCGTGGGTCGAGATTTGCTTGCCTACAGGTCGCGTGCTCGATAGACCTTGGTACTGATGGCGCAACTCAGTGCAAAGAGCACGAGGGCCAGTACGGCAATTCCTGCGCACAGGCAGCCGAGGACGGCGGGATCGGGGTTTGCCCCAGTAATCGACATGAGCCAGTTGCTGATGGGGTTGGAGGAGCTCAGCGTGGCCATGGCAAGGCATCCGAGCAGGGCAAACAGGCCGACGGAAAAGCGCAGCGCCTCCATGTGTCCAAATCGGAAGAACAGCGGCTGTGCCAAAAACACCATCATGAGGGAGATGAGCATCGATGCGGCGGAGGCTATCGTGGTCTCAAAGACGATCTGTCCCGTCGAGGGGATACCCACGCTGTTGAAGAGCGGGATGGAGACGATGCTCAGAAGCGCGGCGGCGCACGCCATGACGGCCGAGAAGACAATGATGCTCAGGTAGCGTGCACAGATGATGTCTTTGCGCGAGAGGGGCAGCGTTGCCCGATAGCGCTCCCATCCGTTTTGATTGTCGTAGCCGGCCAGCGAGTTCATGACCACGATGGGCGACATGGCACTGACCGCACAGGCGCCGGCGCTCATACCGGAATCGCCATCCGATGCGTTGGCGAGGGTCAGTACGACGAAGATGAACAGGCCGACGCCCGCGATGCTCGGGACAAGCGTGCGGACGATGGCGAGCTCAGACATAAAGGCGCGTTTCATTTCGAAGCCCCTTTCAGCATGAGGCGAAGATAGTCATCAATTGTTGCCCGGTCGCAGGGAATCTCGGGGGAAGGCCTCGAGCGCCTCGCGACGGTTGGGCACGAGCACGTCCACGCTATAGGCGTGGTGGGCGGCACGGGCGCCTTCGACGCAAGCCATGAGCTCGGACGCCTGTGCTTGGGTGCAGTGGGCGATGCCGGCTCGGTCGGTAATGTCCTCGCGCGGCAGGTCAAACACAATCGAGCCGTTATCGATGCAGATGACGCGGTCGGCAGTGCGATCGAGGTCGGATGTAATGTGGCTTGAGAGCAGCACGCTGTGCTGGCCGTCGGCGACAAAGGCAAGCAGCTCGTCGAGCAGTTCCTCGCGCGCCATGGGATCGAGGCCCGCGGTGGCTTCGTCCAAAACGAGCAGCTTAGCATTGTGACTGAGCGCACAGGCGAGCTGCAGCTTCATGCCCATGCCGCGGGAGAGGTCCTTGACCTTCGTCTTGGGATCGAGGCCAAATCGGTCGATGAATCCGGCGAACGTTTCGCAGCTCCACGTGGGGTATGCCGGGCCTACGAGCCTCTCGACCTGGCCCACCTTGAGCGTGGAGGGGAAGGGACACGTGTCCAGGACAAGCCCGATGCGGGAGCGCAGGTGGCGCTGCGTCTCGTCGGGCGCGTTGGCGTCGCAGCGCTGTCCAAGCAGATGCACCTCGCCGGCATCGAGCTTTATAAGCCCAAGCGCGGCGCGAATGGTCGTCGTCTTGCCGGCGCCATTTGCGCCCACAAAGCCAACGATCTGGCCGGGCTCCACGGCGAGTGTGACCACTCGCAACGAAAAACGGTCGCTCACACGGCGTGAGATGCCTTTGAGTTCTAAAAGGTTTTGCATGGTATAGCCTTTCTTGCAGATGGCTACTGCATGGTTTCGGGGGCTACGAGGTCGAGCATCTCGTGCAGCTTGTCGCGCGTGACGCCCAAGGCTTCGGCTTGGCTCGCCGCTTTCGCAAGCAGCTCTTCGATATGGCAGAGCTGATTTTCGCGCAAGAGTTCTTGGTTGCCCTCGGCGACAAAACAGCCCTTGCCCTGCACGGTGCAGATAAAGCCGAGTTGCTCCAGGTCGGCGTAGGCGCGCTTGGTGGTGATGACACTCACGCCAAGATCGCTCGCGAGTGCACGGATGCTGGGGAGTTTGGCTCCCGCAGCGAGCGCGCCCGAAAGGATCTGAGCTTTGACTTGCGAGGCTATTTGCTCGTAGATGGGCTTGTCGCTCGAATTGGATAGGATGATGTCCACAGCGGCTCCTTAGCTGTTGGGCTACACGTGTATATAACCGGTAAGCACAGTATATATACACTATGTACAGTTACGCAAGAGACAAATTCGGATTGGGCCGGCTACCCAGGCCCCAACTGATGAATTTGTCCTGATAGGCGCCCTAGAGCGGGATTTCGCGGCTACAATAGTGCGGTTACAACGACGTAATGCACTCAATGCAAGAAAGGATCCGCATGGCAAGCCTGTCGGATGAAATCTCGTCGCGCCGCACATTCGCGATCATCAGCCACCCGGACGCCGGTAAGACCACGCTTACCGAGAAGCTGCTGCTCTATACCGGCAGCATCCAGACCGCCGGCTCGGTCAAGGGCAAGAGCTCGGCTAAGCATGCCGTCTCGGACTGGATGGACATCGAGAAGGAGCGCGGCATTTCCGTTACTTCCTCGGTGCTGCAGTTCACCTATAATGGCGCCTGCGTCAACATCCTCGATACCCCCGGCCACCAGGACTTCTCGGAGGATACCTACCGTACGCTTATGGCCGCCGACGCCGCGGTCATGGTCATCGACGGCGCTAAGGGCGTCGAGGCCCAGACCAAAAAGCTCTTTAAGGTCTGTACGCTGCGTCACATTCCCATCTTCACCTTTGTGAACAAGCTCGACCACGAGGCTCGCGATCCCTTTGAGCTCATGGAAGAGATCGAGAACGTCCTGGGCATCAATACGTATCCCATGAACTGGCCGATCGGCAGCGGACGCAACTTCCGCGGCGTGTTCGACCGTCAGACCCGTCGCGTCATTGCCTTTGAGGGCGACGGCCACGCCAACGCCACCAAGAAGGTCGCCGAGGTCGAGGCCGAGCTGGGCGATCCTTCCATGGATGAGCTTATTGGCGAGGAGAACCATAAGAACCTGATGGACGACATCGAGCTGCTCGATGGCGCCGGCGACGAGCTCGACTTGGATGCCGTGGCCTGCGGCAAGCTGAGCCCGGCGTTCTTTGGCTCGGCACTTACCAACTTTGGCGTGGAGCCCTTCCTCAAGGAGTTCCTGCGTCTGGCCCCAACGCCGCGCGCCTATACTGATACGCTCACCAGCGAACCGGTCGATCCCTGCCGCGACGACTTTAGCGGCTTTGTGTTTAAGATCCAGGCCAACATGGATAAGAACCATCGTGACCGCATCGCCTTTGTGCGCATTTGCTCGGGCAAATTCGAGCGCGGCATGGATGCCTTCCACATGCAGGGCAACCGCAAGCTTAAGCTTGCTACGGGCACGTTGATGATGGCCGATGACCGCGCCATCGTGGACGAGGCGTACGCGGGCGATATCGTGGGTCTGTTCGATCCGGGTATCTTTAGCATCGGCGACACCGTGTGCTCCGGCAAGCGCCACGTGCAGTATCCGCAGATCCCGACGTTTGCCCCCGAGATGTTTGCTCGCATTACGCAGGTCGACACGCTCAAGCGCAAGCAGTTTGTGAAGGGCATGGAGGAGCTTGCCCAGGAGGGTGCCATCCAGATCTTCCGCGAGCTTGGTGCCGGCATGGAGAGCGTCATCGTGGGCGTGGTCGGCGTACTGCAGTTTGAGGTGCTCGAGCGCCGCCTCAAGGCCGAATATCGTGTTGAGGTTCGCCGCCAGCCGCTGCCCTATACGGACATCCGCTGGATTCAGAACGACCCCGATACCATCGATATCCCGGGCCTTTCGCTCACGCGCGACACCCTGCGCGTCGAGGACATGCGCGGCGGTAAGCTGCTGCTGTTCACGAGCCCGTGGAACGTGGATTGGGCAACTGACCACAACCCCGACCTTATCCTGTCGGAGTTTGGCAACGTGGCCTTTTAGCGCATCGGCGCGGTGGCCCTGCGGGGCTGCCGCGCCGTTTACTTGCCTGATGCCGTATGAGCGGCTATCATACCCACCGTCGTCTCAAGACCGGGGCGTCCGAGCAGTTCGGGTCCGATATCCTGCTCGTTAAACCTAAAACCAAAGGAGTACATAATGATCAAGAAGGTCATGGAGGACTACAAGGTCCTGTTGCGGAGCATTCCCGCGGCAACGGTTTCGCTGTTTTTCGTGAGCGTCATCATGATGAACCTGCTGGCCAACAAAGAGCTCATCAGCCTGCCGTATCTGGCACTCGATTGCGGCTTTGTGGTGAGCTGGGTTTCGTTTTTGTGCCAGGACATGATCTGCAAGCGCTTTGGCGCCAAGGCATCCATCAAAATCTCTATCCTCGCGCTGCTGGTCAACCTGGCCGTGAGCCTGTGCTTTTGGGCATGCTCGCTCACGCCCGGCATGTGGGGCGCCTACTACGACACGGGCATGATCGAGGTCAACAACGCCCTTAACGCCACCATCGGCGGCACCTGGTACGTGGTGCTGGGCTCTTCGCTGGCAATGCTCGTTTCTGCCGTGGTTAACTCCACGCTCAACCAGTCGCTCGGCCGTATGCTCAAAAAGAATAACTTTGCGAGCTTTGCCTTCCGCTCCTATGTGTCTACGGGTATTGGTCAGTTTATCGACAACCTGGTCTTTGCCATTGTGGTGAGCCATACGTTCTTTGGTTGGACCTGGGTGCAGGTCCTTATGTGCTCGCTGACCGGCGCTGTTGCCGAGCTGCTGTGCGAGGTTTTCCTGAGCCCCGTGGGCTACAAGGTCGTGCGTGGCTGGGAGCGCGAGAATGTGGGCGCCGAGTATCTCGAGCGCCACGCAACCGCCTAAGGAGCAGCTATGCGGGTTTTGATCACGGGCGCCTCGGGCGGCATTGGGGCCGCGTGCGTGCAGCGCTTTTTGGACGAGGGGCACGAGGTCGTGGGCTTTGATCTGCTGCCGGCGGCCGTCGAGCGCGAGCGCTACCGTCATCTGATCGTTGATGTCCGCGAACCGGGCTCGTTTCCAGACGACCTTGAGCCTCAGGTAATCGTGAACGTTGCCGGCACGCAGGATTCGGCCGACGACATCGCTGCCAACCTGTGCGGCACCATTAACGTGACCGAGCGCTACGCCTTTGTGGGGGAGGGGCTTGCCGCCAAGCCCACGCCGGCTATCAAATCCGTGGTCAATGTGGGGTCGGCGAGCGGGCATACGGGGTCGGAGTTTCCCGCCTATGCCGCCAGCAAGGGCGGCGTTATCGCCTACACCAAGAACCTCGCAAACCGCCTGGCGCCGCAGGCCATCGCCAACAGCGTGGACCCGGGCGGCGTCATTACGCCGCTCAACCGTTGCGTGATGGAGGACGAGCACCTGTGGAGCCAGATTATGGAGCTCACGCCGCTTAAGCGCTGGGCCACCGCCCAAGAGATCGCCGAGTGGATCTACTTTGTGGGCGTGACCAACCGGTTTATGACCGGGCAGAGCCTGCTCATTGACGGCGGCGAGGCCGGCCGTACCCAGTTTATTTGGCCCGAATAGGAAACGCGCCCGATGGAAAGCCGTCGGGCGCGTTTTTTATTTTCGTTTCTAGCCGAGGCAGCCCCAGTCGATGGGGCTGCTGCCGTTTTGCTCGAGCAACTCGTTGGCAGTGGAGAAGGGGCGCGACCCCATAAAAGCGGGGAGTTCTGCCGTGGCGCGATTTGCCGAAAGCGGCGAGGGATGCGTAGAGGCTAAACAGAACTTGCTGCTTTCCCTGCCCGCGCCGGTCGCGGCGAGCTTGCCCTCGACCATCTGCTGGGCAAAGCGGCCCCATGCCAAAAAGACGACCGGCTGGGGCAGCTGACAGCAGCGCTCGATAACGTAGTCGGTGAGCGTGTTCCAGCCCAGCTTGGCGTGCGAGTTTGCGGCATGCTCGCGTACGGTGAGCGTCGTGTTGAGGAGTAGGACGCCCTGCTGCGCCCAAGGGGTTAGGTCTCCCGTGGCGGGAACGGGGCAGCCCAGATCGGCTTTGAGCTCCTTATGGATGTTGCGCAGGCTCGGCGGCAACTTGGTTTGCGTCGCAGGCACCGAGAACGACAGACCCATGGCCTGGTTGGGTCCGTGATAGGGGTCTTGGCCCAAGATGACTACCTTGACCAGGTCGGCCGGCGTGTAGGCGAGGGCATTGAGGATGTCGTCTTGTGCCGGGTAGATGGTCTGCTCGGCACGCAGAAGGGCGATGCGCTCGAGTAGCTGGTTCGTAGTGTCACGTACCGGCTGCGGCGCATCGCCCAACCAAGTTGCTATGTTGCGGTCGCGAGTTGCAGCGTCCATGGAACTCCTTTAGGGCAGATGCTATGTCGGCATCCATTGTAAAGGCGTCCGGAGACCTGTATGTCGCGGCTGCATGAGGAGTGGGGTCTACGAGACGTGCTCGGGCGCTGCCGCCATATGAGCATGCCCATGTGCGCGAAGGCGCGGAAGCTCGACAGTTGCCACCATGACGCCGGTGAGGATGAGGGCAGCGCCAAGGAAGGCGATGGGGCTCAGGACCTCGCCGACCAGGAAAAACGAGAAGACGGCGGAGCAGACCGGCTCGAGCGAGAAGGCGAAGCCAGTGGTTTCGGCAGGTACGTGGGGCTGCACGAGCGTCTGGGTGATAAAGCCGTAGGCAGAGCAGATGAGTGCGAGCGCAACGATAACGACGATCTCGCTCGGCGTGCTGGGAAGCGTGAAGCCGCCAAAGGTAAATGCGGCGATACCCGAGAACAAGCCGCCGAAGCCCAGCTGCCAAACGCCCAGAGCCAGCGGATCGACTTCTTCGACAAAGCGCTTGGCGATGATAATGTGGCCGGCATAGATAAAGGCCGAGAGCAGCATGATGATCGCGCCGGGATTCAGGCTGGTAAAGTCGGCACCCGAGAGCAGCAGCATACCGCAGGTGACGATGGCGGTGCCGATGAGCACCTTGCGCTCGGGAGCGCGACGCAGCAGGGCCGCGTTGGCAAACGGCACGATTACGACCGTCAGGCTCTGCAAAAAGCCGGCGGTGGAGGCGGAGGTGAGGCTGGAGCCCAGGCACATGCAGGTGATCTCGGTTGCCATGATGGCGCCGATGATGGCGGCGCGGACCATCAGGTCACGGTTGATGCGCACCGCGTGCTTGTGGAAGAGCAGCAGGCAGGCCGCAAAGGCGATGATGCAGCGCAGCGCGACGATGCTCGTGGCGTTCATGCTGTCCATGCCGATCTTCATGAGGGGGTACGAAAAGCCCCATGCGACGGGAACGGAAAATGAGAGCGCGATTGCTTTTTTGCGATCCATGGGACTCCTTTTGTTACAGAACGGTTTCGCAAAAAGGATTCTGCTCCCAGATATGGATGTAGTAAAGCGAATGTATCTTCAGTATGATTAAGAAATACTAATGTTGGAAGAAAAAACCCTGGCAAAACGTTTTACGGCTACATCGAAGTGGAGGCACGATGGCATCGCGGTATCAGATTGTATGTATGGTGGTCGATTGCGGCAGCCTGAAACGTGCCGCCGACGCGCTGGGCTATACGCAAAGCGCGGTGAGCCAGGCCGTCAAGGCGCTCGAGCGCGAGCTGGGCACCACGATTATCGAGCGCGGCAAGCAGGGCGTCTCGCTTACGCGCGACGGCAAACAGTATCTGCCGTATCTGCGCCAGATCGTAACGGCCGAGGCCGAGCTTGAGGGCAAGCGCCAGGAGTTGCTAGGGCTTTCGTCGACCGACATTCGTATTGCGACGTTTACCAACGTGAGCCGTACCGTGCTGCCGCGCGTGATCCGCGACTTTGGGGCCCTGCATCCGGGCGTGCGCTTTACCCTCAAGCAGGGCGATTACACGCGCAATGCCCAGTGGGTGCACGATGGCGTGGTCGACTTTTGCTTTACAGCGCGTGGATTTACCGAGGGGCTCGAGAAACGCGTGGTCTATCACGACGAGCTGGTGGCGTTGTTGCCAGCCGTCCATCCACTGGCGGCAAAGGAAAAGGTGACGCTTGCCGACCTGGCGTCCGAACCGTTTGTGCTGCTGGATGAGGGCGAACAGAGTCTGGTGCTCGATGCGTTTGCCGCGCACGGGCTATCGCCGCATGTGACGAGTGAGGTCACCGATGACTACACCATTATGGCGATGGTGGAGGAGGGCCTCGGTGTGAGCATGCTCTACCGCCGTACCGTCGAGGGCATGCGGGCCGATATTTGTGTGCGCCCCATCGTGCATGCTCCCTCGCGCGACGTCGTGGCGGCTTGGCGCAGCTGGGACACCATGCCTATCGCCACGAGGCGCTTTATCGACTATATGAGCTCGCATATTGTCAATTAATGACTGGCGTGGCGTTGAGTGTGGTGATTAGCGGGCTGTCGCTTTGGCTTGCGCCAGACGGTAGGTGCGTGCCGGATGGCAGAGCAATACCGCCACGACCATAAAGAACGCTGTGGTGCCCAGGCTGATGGGGTAGACCATCATGATGTTCGCAAAGGTGCGGAAGTGCGGGAACACGCAGAATACCCAGTAGAAGCGGATGCCGCAGACACAGATCATGGTGATGAGGGCGGGCATGAGCGAGATGCCAAAGCCGCGCAGGTAGCCGGACATATTCTCGTAGAACATGCTAAAGGCGTATGCCGGGAAGATCGAGCACACACGGATATAGCCGATCGAGACGATGTTGGGGTCGCTGTTGAACAGCGCCAGGATCTCGCGCCCCAGACCGACGATGATGACGATGGTGGTGAGTGCAACGATGCCGCCTTCGACCAGGCAGACCTTGAGCGTCTTGGTGCAGCGGTCGATCTGGCGCGCGCCGTGGTTTTGTCCCACAAAGGTAGTGCAAGCCTGGCTAAAGCTGTTGAGCAGGTTGTAGCACACGTACTCCAAGCTCATGGCGGCGCTTGATGCCGCCATGACCTCGGTGCCCAAGCTGTTGATGGCGGACTGGATGATGATGTTGGCGACGGCAAAGACAGCGCTTTGGATGCCGGCGGGCAGGCCGATCTTGACGATGCGCTTGAGGGCGACGGGGTCTAAGCCTAAGTCGCGTGGGGTGACGCGGACGACGGAGTCGGTCTTGAGCAGGTGGACAAAGAGTGTGGCGGCGCTGACGGTGTAGGCGATGGCGGTGGCGATGGCGACGCCCGTGACGCCCCAGTGGAGCACGGGGACAAAGATGAGGTCCAGGCCAATGTTGAGGACGGTGGACACGGCGAGCGCCTGCAGCGGCATGCGGGTGATGCCGACGGAGCGGAAGATCGCGGCCTCAAAGTTGTAGAGCAAGATCGAGGGCATGCTGAGCAAAAAGACGCGCAGGTAGAGCGAGGCGAGCGGCATGGTCTCGGCAGGCACGTTGAGCGCAGCGAGCATGGGCTCGGCAAAGATCTCGCCCAGTGCGATGACGACAAAGCCCACGAGCGCCATTAAAATCGAGGTATGGACGGCGCGTTTGACCATGTTCTGATCGTTGCGGCCGATAGCGTTGGCGATGACCACGTTGGAGCCAAGCGACATGCCAATAAAAAGGTTGAGCATAAGACTGGTAAGCGGAACATTGGAGCCGACCGCCGCCATGGCGAGGGTTCCCTGGTCGCCCGAGAAGTTACCGATGATGACCGTGGCGATGAGGTTCGACAGCTGCTCCAAGATGCTCGTGGCGGCCACGGGGAAGGCGAACAGGGGAATATTGCGCCATAGCGAGCCGGTGGTCATGTCAATGTGCTTAGATGCGGTGCCTGCCATACGCTCTCAATCTCTAATATGCTCTTTCGTGCTTATTTGCGCAGACGATGATACTCCTAATGCAGCCAGCCGGCACTTAGGGACGTTCCTTTTCTGTCGGCAGCTGGGGACACTCCTTGTCTCTTCTATGACTAGGTGGGGAAGGCGTGCGACAATGGTGGGCGTTGTGTTGTTCGCGCTAAGGAGTTGCCATGTTGTTGTGTCCCGTTTGCCATGAGCCGTTGGTGGACGACGAGCGCGGTGCTGCATGTGCGGGTGGACACCGGTTTGACCGTGCGCGCGAGGGCTATCTGTATCTGCTGCGCTCGTCCAAGAGCGGCGACTCCATGGGCGATCCCAAGTCGCAGGCGCGCAGCCGTCGTGACTTTCTGAACCGTGGATACTATGCGCTGTTGCGCGATGCGATGGTCGAGCTGGTGCGCGAGCGGGTGTCTGAACGTGCCGCGTCTACGAACGGCCCCATGACCTTGCTCGATATTTGCTGCGGCGAGGGCTACTACACCAGCGCCATGGGTGCGGTGCCGGGCGTGGACGCTTACGGGTTCGACTTGGGCAAAGAGATGGTGCGCCTGGCCGCCAAGCGCGGCGATGCGACCTATTTTGTGGCCAACATGAAGGATATCCCCGTGGCTGATGGCGCCTTTGATATGGTGACCGAGCTCTTTGCTCCCTTTAACGAGCGTGAGTTTTCTCGCGTGCTGGCGCCCGGGGGCTCGCTCTACACCGTGGTGCCGGGTGCCCGTCATCTGTTTGGGCTCAAGGAGGTGCTCTACGACACGCCATATCTCAACGACGAGAAGCTGCCGAAGACTACCGAGCTCGAGTTGGTCGGAACGCAGCGGGTGTCTGCGAACATTACGCTCCAGACCCAGGCCGACATCGAGGCGGTGTTCCAGATGACGCCGTACTACTACCGCACGCGCCCCGCCGACAAAGAGCGCCTGGCAAACCTGGACACCCTTCAGACCGATATCGACTTCATCATCGCCGAGTACCGCCACTAACCTACCAAAAAGGGACAGGTTTATTTTGGCAGGTT
>CALJCO010000030.1 GCA_938023905.1 uncultured Collinsella sp.
TGTGCTCTCCGTGCGAGCCAGGACTGTAGAGCAACAAACATAACCAAGCCCCACCGGGCAACCGGTCAGGTTAGGCTACTTCGCGGCGCCGGGGATGCCGTGGGAGGTTTTGGCGTTTTTTGCTCCGTTTACGATGGCGGTCTGTAGGACCCTTACTGCGAGCATACCCAGCAGGTCTAGGGGAACGGCGGCGCTTGCCTGGGCGCCTAGTTTGCCGCTGGCGAGGGTGTAGATGGTGTCGCCGTCGTTGGTGGTGTGCGTGGGACGGATGGCATGTGCGTAGGCGTCTGCGGCCATCTGGGAGACCTTGGTGGCTTGTGCCTTAGTGAGTTCCACGTTGGTGACGATGCAGCTGATGGTGGTGTTGGTACGGTCGAGCGGCATCTGCATGGATCCGGCGGCGGCAAAGGCCGCGAGTTCCATGTCGATAATCTGGTCGCTATCGGCGGCGGCGCGCATGCCGGCGACCCACTCGCCGGTGAAGGGGTCGACCACGTTGCCGCAGGCGTTGACCGAAACCACGGCGCCTACCTTAACGGGACCGAGCGCCACGGCGGCAGCGCCAAGGCCGGCTTTCATGCAGGTGGTGGGCCCCATGAGCTTTCCGACGGTGGCACCCGTGCCGGCACCTACATTGCCCTGTTCGAGCGTGGTGGGGGTGTTGTCGAGTGCCTCGCGCACGGCTGCGATGCCGGCTTCAATGTCGGGGCGAACGGTGGGATCGCCAAAGGCGAGGTCGAAGATACAGCTGGAGCACACGATAGGCACCTGCGTGGGGCCGACGGAAAGGCCGATGCCACGGCTCTCAAGCTCGCGAGCGACGCCGCTTGCAGCCTCGAGGCCAAAGGCCGATCCGCCCGAAAGGCAGACGGCGTGGACCTTGTCGACGGTGTTCTCGGGACGCAGCAGGTCGGTTTCGCGCGATGCTGGAGCACCGCCGCGAACGTCAACGCCGCCGGTGGCGCCCTCGGGTGCCACGATTACGGTGCAACCGGTGCCGGCCTCCTCGTCCGTATAGTTGCCATAGCAAAAGCCATCGACGTCGCAGACGTCAATGGCCTCGAGCAGTGTATCCATGTTTAACTCCTATCGGTTTTCCGCCGCGCCTTGTGCCCGGTCGGGATCCGTACGGTACGCCAAAATTGTAGGCGCCGGGGGATACCCAGCGCCAGATGCAATTACGAGAGTTTTTGAATCGCGCGCGCGACGCGGGCGATGGGTAGGCCCACCACGTTATAGAAGTCGCCCGAAATATCGTGCACGAGCATGCGTCCTCCTGTGCCCTGAATGCCGTAGGCGCCGGCCTTGTCCATGGGCTCACTCGAGGCGACGTAGTGCTCGATCTGCTCGTCGCTGAGCTCGTAGAACGTCACGTCGGTCACATCGACAAAGGATAGGCTTTCGGCGGCATGCGGGGCGGCCGTATCGCCTGCCTTAACGATGCAGACGCCGGTTGCGACCTGGTGCGTGCGGCCCGAAAGCTCACGGAGCATGGTGCGCGCCTCGTCCTCGGTTGCCGGCTTGCCCAAAATCTTGCCATCGAAGGTGACGATGGTGTCGGCCGCGACCGTCAGCTCATTGGGCTCGGCATGCTCGGCGGCAACGGCGGCGGCTTTTGCGCGTGCTAAGCGTTCAACGAGCGTGAGCGGGGCCTCGCCATCAAAGGGCGTTTCGTCGATATCCGCGGGAATCACGCGAATGTTGTAGCCTGCCTCGCGCATCAGCTCTATGCGGCGCGGTGATTGCGAAGCCAAAATCATAGCTGAATGCCCTCGGCGACCTTCTCGACGGCCTTGTCGCCGGCGAGCGTGCGCAGCAGCTCAAGCGCAAAGGGGAGCGACTGGGCCATGCCGCTGGCGGTGATGATGTTGCCGTCTTGCGTAACCTTCTCGCCGGTATAAGCGCCTTCGGGGAAGCTTTTCTCAAAGCCAGGGAAGCACGTGGCGTGGCGCCCCTCGAGCAGGTCGAGCTCACCCAGGATAAACGGGGCGGCGCAGATGGCGGCGACGTGCTTGGTTGCGGCGAACTCGCAGACCACGTCGCAGACGCGCTGATCGGCGCGCAGGTTGGTGGCACCGGGCAGGCCGCCGGGCAGCACGACGCAGTCGTACTCGTCAAAATTGATCTCATCAAAGAGCGCATCGCAGGTCACGGGGATCTGCAGCGAGCTTACGACCTCACGCGTGGGCATGATCGAGACGAGCGTGGCGCGCACGCCGCCGCGACGCATGACATCGACCATGGTCAAGCATTCAATAGTTTCAAAGCCATCGGCGGCGAGAACGGCAACGCTGGGCATGAGGGTTCCTTTCATAGACGGCATACAATTAGCCGTCTTATACCCCGAAGACCTCCGCTTGCCACGCTCGATTTCCCAATGATTTTTCTGAGCAATGATTAAGTGGCTAGTTGCGCCTAAGGTGGACGACGGTTTCGCAGTGGAAGGTTTGCGGGAACAGGTCGACTGGCGTGATCTTTACGGGGGAGAAGGTGCCTTCTTCGACAAAGCGTTTGAGATCGCGAGCCAGGGTGGCTGGGTCGCAGCTCACGTAGGCGACATCGCGAGCACTCGTGCTGGCAATAAGGTCGATCGCCTCGGGGGCGAGGCCTGCACGCGGCGGGTCGACCACCAGGACATCGGCGTCCTGATCGGGGAACTCGCGCACCGCGTCGCCGCCGATGACGTCGACGTTATCGAGTTTGTTGATCTCCAGGTTACGGCGCAGGTCGCGCACGGCCGGGCCGTAGGCCTCGACGGCGGCAACAAAGTCGCAGCGGCGGGCGAGCGGCAGGGTAAAGGTGCCGGCACCGCAGTACAGGTCCACGGCAAGTTCGTCTTCCTGCGGGTCGAGCGCCTCCATGACAAGCTCGATCAAAATCTCGGCACCCTTGGTGTTGACCTGGAAAAACGACGGGGCAGACAAGCGCATCTGACCCTCGGCGATATTCTCGGTCCATGAGCCCTCTCCGGCGAGCATTTCGACCTTGGAGACACGGCGGGCCTTCTTTTCGCCCTTGCTCATCACGCGCGCGACACTTGTGGGGTGCGCGGCGTCTGCCAACACGCGCGAGACTTGCGAGCGCGGGAAAGAGCCCGTAGGCGTCCAGAGCGCCACCTCGAGGGCCTTGGTGCGACGCGAGGCGCGAATGCCCACGCGCTCCAAGCCCAGGTCGTGGCTGCCGCTCAGATAATTGAGCGCGCCGACAACCGATTTGAGTGCCTTGGGGAAGCGTTTGTCGAACAACGGGCACGAATCGACGGTCACAATCTTGCTGGGATCGACGCCGTGCATGCCAAGACACACGCGGCCGTTTACAACGGTCGGTTCGAGCTCAATTTTATTGCGGTAGCCCCAATCGTCCTTGGTGTGGCGGATGGGCTGCACCAGCTCGTCGACTTGCTCGGGGGTGAACTTGCCGATGCGCTCGAGCGTGGAGCGCAGGTTTTGCTCCTTGGCGGCAAGCTGAGCGGTGCGTGAGAGGTTGCCCCACGAGCAGCCACCGCAGATGCCCACGAAGGGGCAGGGAGGCTGAATTCGATCGGGGCTCGGCTCCAGAATCTCGGTGGCGCGGGCGCGCATAAACGATTTGCCGTCCTGCACGATCTCGGCCTCGACGGTGTCGCCCGCCACGGCGCCCTGCACAAAGACGGCTTTGCCGTTATCGGCATGCGCCAGACCATCGGCGCCATACGTCATCGATTCTATGGTGAGCTTCATATTCCTGCCCGTCATTCGCGTTGTTGTCCGCAACCATGGTAGCAGGGAAAAGCGCCCCGCATCCGAAGCTTTCCTCAAATGCGGGGCGCTTCTACAAACGTCTATTTCGTCTTGCCGGTAATGAGCGTCTTAAGGCCTAAGCCGATCAGGCCCAGACCCATACGCACGCGGCCGGGGCGATGGCGCTCGATGGCCTTGGTCTTGCCGGCGGGTTTCTCGCGGCGGGCGCTTGCATGGGGCGCGGACTTGACGGTCTGCGGCTGAGGCTGGGGCTGGGGCTGGGGCGCAGGCTCGGGTTCGGATTCCAGGTCGGGTTCAATGACGGTTGCCTGGACCTTCTGGACCTTGGGAACGTCCGCCTGGGGCTTGGGCTTGGGGCCCAGAACAGGTGCGGATTCCGGTTTTGCTTTGGCGACGGGCTCCGAAGCCACGGCTGCGGACTCGGCGTTGCGATAAGCGCGCTCCAACAGGAACTCCTGCGAGTTAAAGGGCTTCTCACTCTCTTTTCGCTCTACGGGAACCCAGGTGCCGTCGCTCGTCAGGCTACGTGCCTTCACGTTGTCGCGCAGCTGCACGCCCATGTACTCGTGCACCAGCGCGCGGCAGGTGGGGTCGAGCACGGGGAAGGCGATTTCTACGCGATGCTCGGTGTTGCGCGTCATCATGTCGGCAGAACTCAGGTAGATCATGTCCGAGTCCACGCCGAAGGCATAGACGCGCGCGTGCTCCAAGAAACGTCCGACGATAGAACGTACGTGCACGTTTTCGGTCTTGCCCGCAATGTTGGGCTTCAGGCACGAGATGCCGCGGATGATCATGTCCACGCGCACGCCGGCACACGATGCCTCGGAGATCTTGTCGATGACCTCGCGGTCGGTGAGCGAGTTGAGTTTAAAGAACACGCGGGCGGGTTCGCCGGCGAGAGCGCGTTGTATCTCGCGGTCCAGACCGCGCATGATGAGCGGCTTGAGACCGACGGGCGCCACGCCCAAAAAGCGGTAGTCGCCGCGCAGGTTGCCCAGCGACAGGTTGCGGAAGAACAGGTTGGCGTCTTCGCCGATGCCGGGATGGGCGGTCATGAGCATAAAGTCGCTGTAGAGCTTGGCCGTCTTCTCGTTAAAGTTACCGGTGCCCAAAAGCGTGAGTCGAGTGAGCGCCATGCCCTCGCGATAGGTGAGCTGGCAGATCTTTGAGTGGCATTTAAAGCCCTCGGAGCCATAGATGACGGTGCAGCCCGCTTCTTCCAGACGCTCTGCCCACTCGATGTTATTTTGCTCGTCAAAGCGCGCGCGGAGCTCCATGAGCACCGTGACCTCTTTGCCGTTCTCGGCGGCGTCAATCAGCGACTCGCACAGACGACTCTGCTTGGCCACGCGGTAGAGCGTGATGCGCAGCGAGATGCACTCGGGGTCGTATGCGGCCTCGTGTACCAAGTCCAGGAACGGATTCATGGCCTCGTAGGGGTAAAAGAGCAACTTGTCGCCCTGCAGCACCTGCTCGCGAATGGAGCGGGACATGTCGATGGTGGGGTTGGGCTGCGGCTTAAACGGCGTAAAGAGGAGCTCATTGCGCAGGTGCTCGGGAATTTTGCCCTCGATGCCAAAGACGTAGCCCAGGTCGAGCGGGATATCGCAGGTAAAAACCGAGCGGCGCGAAAGCTCGAGCGCTTTGCGGATGGTCTTGAGCGTCGCCTTCTCGAGCGAACCGGAGACGGCAAGCACCACCGGTTGCAGACGCAGACGCTTCTTGAGGATGCGCTTCATGTGCTGGCGGTAATCCTCTTCCTCCTCGACGCCCTCGCCGTCCGGGTCGATATCGGCATTGCGGGTGACGCGGATCAGAGCGCGGTCGAGCGGCTTATAGGAGCCAAAGCAGCTGTCCAGGCAGGCGAGAATGACGTCCTCGAGCAAGATGTAGGAGTAGGTGCCGGCGGGCGAGGGGATCTCGACCACGCGGTTCATCGAGGCGGGAATCTCGATGAGGCCCAGCAGACTTTCCTCGTCCGTGACACCGTCCAGTCCGCAAGCTAGATAGAGTGCGCCGTTGCGCAGGTTGGGGAAGGGGTGGCGCGGGTCAATGACCAACGGCGAGATGACCGGCGACACGTAGGCCTGGAAGTAGCGGGTGACAAAGGTGCGCTCCTCGGGCGTAAGCGAATCGATGCGAGCGCGGTGAACGCCCAAGGCGTCGAGCTTGCCTTCGATGCTCTTGAAGATGGTCTCCCAGCGGGTAAGGAGCCCGGGCAGCTCTGCCATGACGGCATCGACCTGTTCGGAGGCGGTCATATTGCTCTTGTTGTCGACAGGCTGTTTTTTGAGCTCTGCCAGATCGGACAGGCCGCCCACGCGCACCATGAGAAACTCGTCGAGGTTGGACTCGAAGATCGACACGAACTTTAGGCGCTCAAACAGCGGAACGGTCTCGTCGAATGCCTCGTCAAGTACGCGGTTGTCAAAGCGCAGCCAGCTAAGCTCTCGGTTTTGCGTATACGAAAAATCACGCGGCGGCTTGCGCAACTTGGCGGCCTTTTGCTTCTTTTCGATTTTGCTCGGCATATGCATCTGTCCGTTCAGTCCCCGCAGGGGACGATAGCCTAACTCTATTCTCTATTGTCTCAATTTAGTCGCCCGCTGGCACGGACGTATCGCGCGAACGGTATCTTTACCTACTTCTTACGATGCCCGGCCATAGAACTAACGCTCGCGACACTATTGCTAACGTTCAATATTCTCACTCAACTGATAGGGATGCGTGAATAAGAATGATGGTGAGCTGAATATCATCGAATTCGGTCCAAAACGTGAGCTAGCTTCATTAATATACATAAAACCGTTTTACCTATGCAATTCTGAATCATGGATTTATAGATGCGATGGGGGATAATTTATAGGAAAAAGAGCGTTTACCTTAGAAAAGTTACTTTAGAGCGCCGAAGTGCATCATGGGGGAATCACATGCGATATACCGTTCATCGCACTGTGTTGACCGTTCGGGGGTGAGGTGGAATTGCGGGTGGAATTTGGATATAACTAGAGCTGTCAGCAAGCAGCGCCCGTTACGGAAGGGCGCTGATAGATTCGGCCGAAAGGCCCGAAAGAAAGGTAGGAGGCCATGACGAAAGGTCTGCACGTGCCTTCCGAGA
>CALJCO010000031.1 GCA_938023905.1 uncultured Collinsella sp.
TTGTAGCTTCCCGAGACGCCCTCCGAGATGGGCATACAAATCGTCTTGTCGGCAAGCCTAAAGAGTTCGGCCCACTCACCTACGCTTGGACAGGCGCTCGAAGAAGCGCTCGACTCCGCCTGCACGGCGCAATTGAGCTCGTGAACGTCGAGCGTGAGGTCATCGACAAACTCACGCTCCCCCACTCGGATCTTAAGGGGTGCAAATGCAAAGGTGGTATGAGGTGCGGTTGGCTGCCAATCGCGAAGATTGCAGCTCGAATCGGAGATAAGCGCCCAGCTCATTGAGGGTCCTTTCTATTTGTTCCTCAACAATTATAGCCATCTTTTTGATTGATTGGATGGCTATCTAGTTTTGAATACTAGATAGCCATCCTGATTTTATGGCAACCGGGGCTTATAGGACAAAATGTGTGTCCCGATAGAACATCCGTTTCCATCCATTAATCCAGCCAGAACGGGTACGGGTCCCTGTGGTGGAGGTCCTCCCACACGGCCCTGTCGCCCCACTCCGGCCCTCCGTCCTCGCGCGACGGCGAGGCGGAGTAGACGCTGAACAGGAAGTCGATGTCCGCGTCGGTCGGCATCGCGGCGAGCTTCTCGCGCGCCGTCCTCGAGTCCCCGGAGTGCGCATGGCACCACCAGAACACCGCCTTCACGCGCTTGACCGACGTCAGCCCCCGGTGGTTGCGCAGGACGGCCCTCAGCTGCGAGTTCACCCCTCCCTCGATCATGTTGTTGGTCGACGGCAGCGGTCCGGCCTTGGCCAGGGCGGGGTCGAGGTAGGTGAACAGCGTCCCCGCCGACACCAGCGACGACAGCGACGAGCGCGCCCGCCTCAGCCTCTCGTGGGTGTAGACCCTCCTGCCGTCCACCACGGTCCTGTCCTCCAGGAAGTCGGCCCAGAACCCGCACCAGTCGAGGTAGCGCTCGACCCAGAGCTCCGCCCGGTGCAGCGTCTCGATGCCCATGAGGTCGCGCGCGATGAGGTAGAGCTCGCGCCCCGCCTGGAGCTTCGGCCGCGTCGTCGTGTAGCGCTTGACCTGCGAGAAGGCGTGGAAGGTGCACCTCTGGACCCTGGTGCGCGGCCAGGTCTCGCGCACGGCCTTGGCGAACCCGCTCCCGCCGTCGGTGACGACCACCTCGGGCGCCGGGATCGGCGCCATGAGGGCCGACCACGCCCTCGAGTTCTCCGACCTCTGTTAGCGCTACTGTAAAAACAACCATTTTGACCAACGCTCAACAACCAATCATGCCAACGCAATCCCGCCATTTGCGCCAACGCATTTTCACCATTTCCACCAACGCCGGGGCTTACGCTTCGACCGACGAGCGAACGATGCTTTCGGGAGGAGCGGGCCGTGGCGGAGAAGAACCTGATCGGAGAGTTGGACATGTACAGGGAAGCGGGCATAAAGCCCAACTTCAGCGACATAGCGAAGCGCTACGGCAAGGACAGGCACACCGTGGCGTCGTACTGGAGGGCCGAGGGCGGGCGGCCCCACGACGGGCGCGGCGACAGGGCGGGCTCGTTCGACGCGCACATCGAGGAGGTGGCCGCCAAGGCGCAGCTGCCGGGAGTCACCAAGAAGGGCATCCACGAGTGGCTGCTGCACAGGTATCCCGGCGAGGACCTGGCCGGCTACAACGCCTTCACCCAGTTCATGCGCAAGAACGGCATCGCCGTCGGGGCCTCCGGCGGCCCGGAGCCGCACCCGCGCTTCGAGACGCCGCCCGGACTGCAGCTGCAGTTCGACTGGAAGGAGTCCGTCAAGATGGCGAACCGCGACGGCGAGCTGTTCGAGTTCAACGTGTTCGCGGCGACGCTGGGCCATTCCCGCAGGCACATATTCATCCGGTCGAGGACCAGGACGACCGACGACCTGGTCAGGTGCATGTACGCCACGATCGCGAGGCTCGGCGGCGTGCCGCGCGAGTGGGTCACGGACAACATGTCCGCCCTGGTGACGGTCAGGGGCGGCAGGCGCCTCAAGGTCCAGCGCGCGTACGAGTTCGCCAAGGCCGCCGGCTTCGAGCTGAAGCTGTGCCGCCCGCGCAGCCCCCAGACGAAGGGCAAGGTCGAGTCGTCGAACCGCTTCCTGTCGCGGCTCATGGCCTACCAGGGCGACTTCGACGGCTGGGACGACATCGACGAGATCGTCGCGCGGATCGAGGACGCCAGCAACTCCGAGCCCAACGAGACCACGGGGCTGCCGCCCTCCGCGCTGTTCATGGAGGAGAAGGACGCGCTGCTGCCCGTCGGCAACCTGCGCGCCCTCGAGGAGGCGATGGGCGACGTGGTGCGCGTGGCCAGGGTGCCGGCCACGATGCTGGTGAGCGCGCACGGCGAGCCCATGTCGGTGCCCAGGCGCTGCATCGGCAGGCCCGCCCGCATCGTCTGCATGCCCGGCGGCGCGATGGACTGCTACGTCGGCGGCGAGCTGGTGGCCACGCACGTGGCGGGCGGGCCGGCCTACGACCCGGCGCACTACGCCGAGGCCATGGCCGGCAAGCGGTGGTTCGGCGACGCCGCCGGCGACATCGAGGCGGCCGCCGCGGCCAACCTCGGCCTGCTCGACTCGATAGGGGGCTCGCTGTGAGCGCCGCCGTGCAGGCCAGCCCCCTCAACCGCCTGGCGGCCAACCTCGAGGAGCTGGGGCTCGAGGGCATGGCGTCGTCGGTGCCCGAGTACGTCAGGCTCGTCGCCGACGGGAGGAAGGGCCTGGTCGACGCCATGCTCGAGCTCACCGACGCCCAGATAGCCCTCAAGCGGCGCGCCGACGACGAGCGCCGCACGAGGATGGCCAACTTCCCCTACATAAAGACGCTGGCCGACTTCGACTGGGGCTTCCAGCCGAGCGTGCCGCGCGGGCTGGTCGAGCAGCTGGCCACGCTCGAGTTCATCGACCGCGGCGACAACGTCGTGCTCGTCGGCAGCCCGGGCGTCGGCAAGACCCACCTGTCGATAGCCATAGGCCACGAGGCGGTGATGGCCCGCAAGCAGGTGTACTTCGCCGACTGCTCGAGGCTGGTCGAGGACCTCAAGCACGCCTCGGCGAAGGAGGCGCTGGCGCGCAGGATGCGGTTCTACGAGCACTGCAGCCTGCTGATAATAGACGAGCTCGGCTACCTCGACATCGGCAAGGAGGGTGCCGACCTGCTGTTCCAGCTGGTCAACAGGCGCTACGCGCTAAAGCGGTCGACCATCGTCACGACCAACGTGCCGGTGGGCAGGTGGGGCGACGTGTTCGGCAGCAACGTCACGGCCTCGGCGGTGGCCGACAGGCTTTGCCACCATTGCGCGATGATCAAGATAACGGGACGGTCGTACCGCCTGAAGGACGTATCCATCGGCGGTGAGGACGGGAAGGAGGAGGGAGCCTAGACGCCGAAAGCGGCGCATCCGCGTTGGCGAATCCGGCGCATCCGCGTTGGCGCGATTGGCGAAAATACGTTGGTGAAAATGGTGAAAAATATATTGACGCTAACAACCAACAACGTCCAGGAGCGCGCCAACCGCGAGATCAAGCGCCGCTACAGGGTCG
>CALJCO010000032.1 GCA_938023905.1 uncultured Collinsella sp.
CACGAGCGGGGGCTCCTGTCGTTTCCGTGCCCCTGGATTGGGTCATAGTGTCTGTCGTTGCCAAAACACCGGCATTTCTTTGGTTGTCAAGAGGATGCCGCTCTAGCGGGTTTTCGCTGTCCGCGCCAAAACATCGGCGTCGCCTTTGTTGGCACTTGGGGACGTTCCTTATGTGCCGGCACCTGGGGACAGTCCTTGTAATCGTTGGGGAGTGGTTACTTGCTCGCGAACAGCCAGATCAAGATGATCACGAGAACTACGGCAACGATGCAGACGATGGCGCCGGTGAATTTGATGCGTGAGTCGCGGGTACGTTCGCGCACCGCGTCCTCGGTGGCCTCGAGCTGGGCGACTTCTCGCTCGGTCTCGGTGTGTTCGGCTTTGTCTCGGGCCAAGGATCCTGCAAGCGACTCAGTGATCTCTGGGTGGTCGTGCACTTCGGTCGCCTGTTCGATGATCGACTGCGCATGTGCGGCATCTGCTTGGGCGTTGGCGATGCTCTGCTCCTGGTCGCGGCGTGCCTTGTCCTCGGCAGTGATCTTCTCGCGCAGTTCGCGCTGACGAGTCGCGGCGGCTGTCTTCGCCGTCTGCAGCTCGTCGCGCGCGGCATCGGCTTCGGTCGTCACGGCTTGGTGCGCGCGTTTTGCGTCGGCGATAGGGGCTTGAGCCTGCTCGACGGCCTGCTCGGCTGCGGCAAGCGAGTGCTCAAGGTCGGCGGTGATACGCGGGACATCTTCTTCGGCTTTACGCAGGGCATCTGCCGTGTCGGAAATCTGCATCGAGAGCTCGCTGGTGCGCACCGTATAGTTGGCGGGATTTGCCGAGGGATTGCGTTGCAGCTCGGCATACTCATGACGCAGCGTCTCGAGCTGGGCGCGCGTGGCGTCGACGGTTTGTTGTGCGGCGGCAATGCCGGCGTCTCGCTCTGCCTTCACCTTGTCGCGGATGCGCTTGGAATCCTCAAGACGTCGAACGAGGCGGTTGCCGGTCTCGCGCGAGCTCGCCTCGCGGGCCTCCACGGCATCGAGCGCGGCCTTCAGACGGAGCTCAGTCGCGTCATCCTCTGTCTTCATTTGTTCGAGCTGACCCTTGAGCTCTGTCGCTTTGGAGGCGTGGGCATCACGGTCAATCTCGGCGGCCGCTGCAGTCTTTTGGGCCGTGGCAATCGCCTGGCGCTGGTCGGCGACGATCTGGTCGTAGCGGCCTGCGATATCCTGGCGCGTCTCGAGTTCCTCGGCCTGATCGGCAATGCGCTGCTCAAGTTCGGCCAGGTGGGCGCGGGCATCGGCAAGTGCCTTTTTCGCGGCGTTCATCTCGCGCATGGCCGAGGCACCCTGGGCGATAAAGGTGCCCACGGCGTTCGCAGTGTTCGAGACAGCGGTCCCCAGATCGCGGCTCGCGGCGGAGGAGTGCGGGGCGGTCGGGCGAGCGGTGTCGGCAGCGTCCGCATCGGCAGCCTGCGGCACGGCGATATTGCCGGTACCGCCCTCGATTACAGAAAAGCCTGCTGCGTGCGGGTCGACCGCATCGGCACCAATCGTGGGATGCTCGAGCTGCAGAAACGAGGGCATGGTGCTGCCCTGGTCGGCAACCGGAGTCTCGCCGGGTACGAAGGTCGAGGCTGCCTCGGCGGCCTCCTCTTCCTCGGCGTCAACGTCAGCGTCGGCCACGGCGTCTTTCATCGCTTTGACGGCATCCATCATGGAGTCCATGACGGCGTCGAGCTCTTCTTCCGAAGACACCTCGATGGGACCTGCTGCTTGCGGAGCGTTCTCAGCCTTGGGCTCAGTATCGCTCGGGTCCGGCTGCTCTAGCTGCTCTTCTTTGTCTTGCTCTGCGGCGACATTTGCGTCTGCGGCCTCGTCTGCGGCGGCAGGAGCCTCCTCGACAGCGGCATCAATGCCGCCATCGCTTCTGGTGGAAGTATCGCAGCCGTCAATGGTGTCTGCGGAGTTATCAATATGCTGTTGAGTCTGGGGGTCCAGCTCGTCTGTCATAGGCATGTGCTCCTCATCGTTGTTTGTCACCCTATGATAAAGTCTCGCGCCGACATCCCGCGCGCTGCAGCAAAGTTTCAAAACGTGTTCGATGGCTCGTGTCGATAGCAAAAACTCGGCCACTTTATCCAGTTTGTACTTGACAATCCCTTCGCCGAAAGACGTTATGCCGTTCGCCTACCGAGGCCTTTTCTATTCACTTGAACACGCTAAAGTTGCATGTCAGCTTTTGGCGCGTGAAGTTGGATGCGCGCAGTCGACGGGCGGGCCCGTCGCGATTTGAAAGGACTTTGTATGGGACTTTTCACTGGTAAGACCGTGATCGTCACCGGCGGCGGCAAGGCCACGCTCAAGGACGGCTCCGCTGGCTCCATCGGTTACGGCATCGATATCGCTTTTGCCAAGGAGGGCGCGAACCTCGTCATCACCGGCCGCAACGTTGCCAAGCTCGAGGCCGCCAAGGAGTCTCTCGAGGCTGAGTACGGCGTTAAGGTTCTTCCTGTTCAGGCCGATGTCTCCGCCGGTCAGGACAACGAGGCCGTCGTGCAGAACGTTATCGACAAGGCGATTGAGGAGTTCGGTCGCATCGACGCCGTCGTTAACAACGCTCAGGCCAGCGCCTCGGGCGTGACCATCGCCGACCACACCATGGATCAGTTTAACCTGGCCATTTACTCCGGTCTGTATGCCACCTATCTGTACATGCAGAAGGCCTATCCGCACCTGAAGGAGACCAAGGGCTCCGTGGTCAACTTTGCTTCGGGCGCCGGCCTGTTTGGCAACTACGGCCAGTGCAGCTATGCTGCCGCCAAGGAGGGCATCCGCGGCCTGACTCGCGTCGCCGCCAACGAGTGGGGCAAGGACGGCATCAACGTCAACATCGTTTGCCCGCTTGCTTGGACCGCCGCGCTCGAGAACTTCCAGGATGCCTATCCCGAGGCGTTCAAGGCCAACGTCCACATGCCGCCGGCAGGCCACTACGGCGACGTCGAGAAGGAAATCGGCCGCGTTGTCGTTCAGCTCTGCGGTCCCGACTTTAAGTATATGAACGGCGAGACCGTCACCCTCGAGGGTGGCATGGGCCAGCGTCCTTAGGGGTTCCGCCGTTCTACCGAACG
>CALJCO010000033.1 GCA_938023905.1 uncultured Collinsella sp.
CTTCCAGTGCATCGGCGCCAAGTCGAGGTAAGCCGGTCCGTCGGGTCCAGCGTCCTCCAGCACAGCCGCGCACAGTGGCTTGTCCGATTTATATTCAGTTGGGCGTACCATCCGAAATATCCGTTTACTTCGCTTCGGGCGCTCGTATTGTATCGCAGATGAGCTTGCATCCCGGCGATGGTCGAACGCGGCGCCGAGCATTCTCCCGGTACCGTTCCTCTGATGTGCGACATGAGGTTTCGTGTTGCTCGTTTGGACCGGGGCGGCAGAGCGACTGCATGACGTCGAGTTGCGCCGTCTGAGGCCATCACAATGGTTATCGAGGTGCCTGACGGGAATTCGCCGCGGAGAAACGGAAAGGCTTTCCGATCCTGATCAAGCAGGTTCGGAACTACCGTCATTGGAACTATTCTGACTCAGCATCACAGACAGATTCATGCTTCTTTGCGATCAACTTCTTTGCGAGTTCGAAGACGCTTTCGTCGTAATATGGCCAATCTACGAAGTTTTCGAGGCACCCGCTGCCCGTTGCGGCCGACAGCTCATCGTTTATCTTGAGTGTAATCGCGACGAGCAAGGTCAGCATGCGATAGTAATCGGTTCGAATGTTCACCGCATTAGGGTCGGCGATCGGTGAATGCGCATGGTCGTATCTGTTCCTGAGACCCTGTGAGTTAGGGAAAAAGGCGTCGTTGAACATGTAATCGAGATATGCAGCCTCGTCGGGTGTGAACAGCTTGCCGCAGTACGACAGCATTTCGTCTGAGACAAGGCCATCGATGAGCGCTAAATCACCGTCTCCGCATCCCCTAAGCGCAATTGCGCCATTATCCCAAACGGCCTTCAGGCAAATTGATCGAGGGGTTGGGGAGAGAGCGCCTGTTTCTTCGCACGCACTTACTAGCTGTCGGTCGACTAATTGCTGGAGCACCTCGACGTATGCAGCATCGTAATCGTCAAAAGTGACCATAGCGTTTGAAATCAAATCGAAGAAGCAGCGAGCGCGATCGCGGTGGCCTCTCCTGTATGTCAGCATGCACTGGTCGGAGAACAGGTAGAATCCCCATTTGTAAAAGCAGGCTCCGTCGACTGCGTACTTTTTCTCAGAGAGTGCGTTGAGGGTTCCAAAAGTTTTAAAGCTCTCATAAGGGAAATAGTCGCCGTCGATTTTTCCAATCCTCAAATATATTGAATAGGACTTAACGGCGCGCTCGATCTCTGGCCCTATCGACTTGCATTTGTCGAGCCACGAAGTTCCTCTTGTCGGTAGCGCCAAGGTGAATCCGCTGATAGAGTACTCTTCTTCGAAATAATCGTTGTACGTCCATTCGAGCGCATCTTCGAGCCTTGAACCGCGGCTTTCGAGGAAATTCGCGTATGCGATAACTTCGACATTGGCAAGAGATTCCCGCATGCTGGAGATCGTATTCATTCGATATTCCCCCAGCACATGGGACCCCAGCGTCGCGAGCAGGCCGCTCTCCTCGTGGGAGTGAGCAGGCGCGGACATGAGACCGCTTCGGTCTACTACATCCAGTAGATATCTGCAATTGTTCATGATGCTTGCATTATCGGTATATTTGGCAAGCCACGTTTCGCTAAAGCTGTAGGTCAAGGTTAGGCCTTCGGCCTTTACGCCCTTGCAAGCAATCTGTTCAGGGTCGATCCGCACCCCGGCGCCGTACTTAAGCCCAGTACCTTGCGGGAATATCGCATCCATAGCCTCATCGTGGGCGCGCTTTGCTCGCACCTTGACGTCCGGCGAGGGAGAGAATCTGCATTTCGTAGCGCCAGAAGGCCAATTGAAAAGGACCTCCATATAATTCGGGTTGGCGCGCTGGTCGTCAAGGTAGCCTGCCATAATCGAATCGAAGTCGCCCTGGGAAAGGCATTTGGGGAGGTAGATTGCGTTCTGGCTCCTTGATTCCGTCGCATACTCGCGAATGAGCAGCTCAGCTGAATAATACGGGTTGTCAACTAGTGATTTTCTTATCTCTGCATCGAATAATTTGACGAGCTTGTCGTTCTCCAAGATAGGAGCTAGGCATTCGATGTGCCGCGAGAGAAGTTCGTCAATTTCCTCGCCGGAGATCATCTTCTCTGCGCCGCAGGCGTGCACCAGGCCCCAGAACTGAGTGGCGTACTGCATCTCGAGTTCCTCGTAAATACCAAGGATTCCCGAAGACGCGAGCGTCTCCCTCGAATACTTGCAAGCATTCGCGAAGAGCGCGGAAACAACGCTTGCAACATCGATGCCTTCAGCTTTCTCGAACAATTCAGGGACCGTTTCGAATGTGAGCTTGAGTTGATGTGCCTCTATTGCGTCGTTAATCGTCGCGATTTGAATGTGAGGACCCTCCTTCAGGATACGGTCCATGAAAGCTCCTACAGCCCAGTCATTGCGGCCATAGGAAACAATCCTAGTGTGGTTGAAGTCTCGCAACGCTAGCCTTTCTCGCGTAATGCCGACTGTGTTAGAGTACCGCGGATTTGACCTCGTGGGTGATCAACGATGGCGCCTAGTGGGGTCCTTGATGAAAGGCGAATAGACCTTGAGATCCCTGCCGCACACCGCTCCTTCCCTTATGATGCCAGACTTGGTGAGTACGCGTTGTTGGTCAAAGAGGGCCTTGCCAATAAGGTTGCTGTAATCAAAGGCCCCGAGGTACACGTCGGCGTACGCCACTATAAGTTCAACTCCGGTAACTTCCGCGCGAGCTCCATCCAGGGCGTCATGAAGCGCGCGATGGCCAAGGGCGCGCCCGTGGTTGTCTACGAGCCCACGCTAGACGCGCCGAAGTTCTTCGGCTCCGAGGTGACCCACGACCTAGAGGCCTTCAAGGCCGGCTGCGACGTGATCGTCGCCAACCGCTGGAGCGACGAGCTCGCGGACGTGGCGGACAAGGTGTACACGAGGGATTTGTTTAAGAGGGACTAGGGGAGAGTGGCCGCCCGAGCTGGGCTAAATTATTTCACGCTAACTATGTGCAGAATCCATTCTTAGATTGTGTTTGATGGCGAGCAAAAAAGCCATCCTGCCCCCATAATTTATTGTGTTACCTAATATGACTACAGGTCGCACTTTTTCTTCCATCTCGGCCAAACCCGCAGACAGCCATCGTTATGGTATCCATTACATTATTTCGATTACGTTGACTCCATGAGGGTAAACCATGTTCAATGCAGAACGCATCGTTACTGTTCTGCATATCGAACGATTTAGTTGTCAACCATTGTCGGAGGTCTAAATATGGAGATAACCTCAAACGTACATGTCCCTTTGGAGTCCAACTCTCTGCCTGACCAGATCGCTGCAGTTCTCTCAAAACATCCGGCGCTTTACTATCCCACCAAGCTTGAGAACTCTCAAGTTTTGCTTCATCCTGACAAGGGGAGCTTCTCTGGGGATCCATTTTCCGATACTTTTAATACCTATAATACGGCTCTGTTTGATTCGGTACGCCAGATGATCCGCTATGAAAAGTCCCTCACTGCTTGGAGTACCGTTGTTGCGGACATTGACTCCAAAGATGTCAGAAACACCCTCATTATGGATTACGTTTATCCCGTCTTTAGATTCCTGGCAGATATTCCGAACGTCTTTAAGGATCAGCTCGTTAGCGCGTGCGTTAAGCTTGCGACCATCTCTAAGGGTGACTATTCCCTAGTAGACATTGATACCGCCAAAAATGGGGTGCCCCGGTGCGACTGGTATAAAGAACTGCAAAGGGGCTGCTCCGATTCCACACTTGGAAATCAACTCATAACTATTATTAATGGGGACCTATTTAATTACCCGGATGCCAAGCATTTTAGAGAGTTTCATGGCCATGCGGCTCATGACCTTACTCCCACGTTGGTTTCCGGTGTCAACCAGAGCTATTCAGCTGGTGCTGCCGTTTCTATCCAAACCCATACAGCGCCGATCAATTTGCCCAATGAGCTTGATGTCATCGATCGGCACCGACTACGCATCCAAAACGCCTATGTGCTATTTGGCAACTACGCCACAACATTGCAGCATGACTACGAGAATTTCTTGGCAACGAGGAACGCGGGCTAAAATAATACTTATGACTTGCACGAACTTTGCAGGGCGATGCTTTTCGGTAGCAAGACCGAGCATAATCCAATTAAAGCTAACGGAACCGTATTAACGGTGCAGAAGACCTTGGTGAATCGCAGACCGGTCGCAAGCTCCATTGATCCCGTCTTTGAATTGATGAGTTTGGTTATGGACTATCGCATGCAGCAGTGAAAGGAATCTAAATGGACTGGCAGGCTATTTCTGCAGTAGGGTCAATACTGTGCGCGGTGGCTACATTCTTTGCGGCGCTCGTGGCATTAGCAATGGGCTGCAGCGAACACAAGACGAGCATTTATGCACGTGGAATCTTTTTTGAAGATAATCGCTATGATTTGATAGAGCATCATCCAAATTGTTTCAATATTGAGATTATATGTGACGGCAATCAGCCGGTGTATATCACTCATGTTCTCGAGGGGGCAAGGTTTAAGAAAAGCGCCCGTGGAGCTAAGGGCTGGCTCGAGTCAAGAACTCATTTCCGCGAATGGGCGATGGTGGGCAGAGGCATTCCTAATTTAAGGAAACCAAAATACTGGACTCTACATCCTTTAAGCGGCGCGATGAAGCTTCAGCCAGGTGAAGTAGTGCGCTTTACAATTAGTTTTACAAGGCTCCAGGCGATCCAAAAAGAACGAAAGGAACTAGGCATTTTCGACCTTGATGCCCCCTTGTCTTTTTATGCTCTTGATGTGTCTGGGAAGAAATTTAAGATACATTCTGGCGCAACGCCAAATTCTTTTCTAGAAGAAGCGACTGCAAAAATGACAAGGATATCTCCTCTAACAGGAGAGCCGGTTCGGAATAAAGTCCAGTAGAACCGCACCAGCAAGGACTTCGTGGCCGATGAGGTGCTGCAGATGGTGTGGGACCGCGTGTACGCCGGCAAGGAGAGGCCGGTCGTGGGCGTCTACCGCCTGACGATGAAGTCCAACTCCGACAACTTCCGCGCGAGCTCCATCCAGGGCGTCATGAAGCGCGTGAAGGCCAAGGGCGTGCCCGTGGTGGTCTACGAGCCCACGCTGGACGCGCCGGAGTTCTTCGGCTCCGAGGTCACCCACGACCTGGAGGCCTTCAAGGCCGGCTGCGACGTGATCGTCGCCAACCGCTGGAGCGACGAGCTCGCGGACGTGGCGGATAAGGTGTACACGCGCGATCTCTTCAAGCGCGACTAGCGAGCTTTCTCGGAGCGATAAGAGGCCCCCAGCCACCACGCGGTGGCTGGGGGCCTTTCTTGTTTAGGGCAAGCCATGGAGGCGTTGTGCATATCATTCGTTCGTCGCGACGCCACTTTCCATGACAGCAGGTGCCTTACCGGTCGTTGGCGCAATAGTATTTATCAAAATGTATATGTCAATGATTATTTTGGCATGTTATGCTCGCGGAATATGGCCGTCTGGGCATCGAAAGCTGACACTCGGAACGGGAGGGCAGCGCTATCATAGCCGGGCATCAAAACCCCAATTCAATCTCCGTCGTCCGTAGGGAGGCCGCGCCATGCTTGCCATCGCCGAGCTCCTCACCAAGGCCCTCGAGACCCTCTTCAGGCGCAAGACGGTCAATGTGGCTGCGTTCGCCAACAGCGACGGGCCCGTTAGCGACATCCCCCTGGGCTACTTCTCCAGCGACCGCATCAAGAAGCACCCCGAGAAGCCGATCAACAGAATTGCGACTGAGCGCTTCGTGATTATGGCGAGGGCCGCGCTTTCGGGGGACTCCTACTACGACGTGCTGACCGTCTCCTCGCGCGCGCCGCATCCTCGTGAAAAGCTTCGACGCTGTGACGCGCGACTTCGTGATCGTGGGGGCCAATGCCGGCGAATACGGGTTCATAGCGGGAGCCCAGGTCGCGTTCCTGCAACGCGTCATGGGTCTGGTCGTCGGCAAGGAGGCCGTTGATAAGGACGAGGTGGCGCGTGCCCTTGCCAACGAAGCACGGGCCGCGCTCGCGGCCCAACCCTCGACGGGCAAGCACCTGCGTGTGGCGGCTCCGGGCGGCAGGCGCTGTGGCCAAATTAAAGGGTCTTCGAGAACAACACAGCTTCGCGCGGACGCGCCGTAAACGCTGTCGCCCCCACACGGGGCCACTTCATGAAGCCCGCCGTCAAACAATGGAGCATCCGAAAAATTCTCGGGCGCTCCAAAACCAAGTCCATCTTTATTTGCTGCTACCGCTTCTTGAGCAGCACCCAATCGAGGTCGGGCTCGAACACGCGCGGCTTCCAATCCCCGGCGATTTCGTCGATGTGCAGTGATATGCGCCTGTCACGCTCGTCAAAGTAATCGAGTCTGAGCTCGTCGAAATCGGGCACGTTTTCATGCTTTAGGCAGAAAAGGCACTTCTTGTTCACGATGCTGTTGGGAGGCAGCGTGAAAGAATACGAGTTATGGGCATCCTCCTCGCCATACTCTGAAGTTGTCACTTCAGTAACCTTTCCCCCGCAGCTCGCTTTTTCTCTGTGTATTCGATTTGCACAGTTTTAGCGACTTCCTTGCCGTTCCTGTAGGGAACAACATCGACGTTTCGGACCACCCGCGAACGTCCCGTCGTGTTCTGGAACTCGAGCTTGAGCGGCACAACAAGCAAAGATTGCCCGCCGTCCTCGTGAAATCCCCATCTCTTCTTATTGTCAACGACCGTGCGTTTAGCGTAAATTCTAAGCTTTCCCTTGCGATCAAGCCACCTTGTAATGAGCATAATTACAAAGCTGCTAAAGAAGCCTATGAACCCGCCAATGAGAGTATCGGCACTGCCGGCTAAGAGGAATGCGAGATGTTGCACAAGGCCTTCCCTTCTAGTCTCTTAAACAAATTGCGAGTCTACACCTTGTCCGCAACGTCCGCGAGCTCGTTGCCCAACGTTTGGTGACAATCACGTGGCACCCCTCTTGAACGCCTCAAGGTCGTGTGTGTCTCCTACAGGTGGAACTGCTGCTCGGTGAGCCACCTGCTCGTCGGAAGGGAGGTCAACATCAGGGTGACCGAGTCGACGGTCGAGGTGTTCCCGGCTGGAGAGCGAGTGGCGCACCCGCCCATGCCCTCCGGGCCGCGCAACCGCCACTCCACCAGGGAGTCCGACGTGTCACTAACAGGGTAGCGTCCCGAATGACGCTCCTGTGGGCTGTCAAGTCCTTTACTGGCCGACATTTTGGCATTCAGGTAGCGGTCGTATTCGCGTCTGATTTCCTCGTGGGGGCATACGTCTCTTTCTATTTCGCTGAGTCTTACATTCGGCACGTTAAGCTCTCGGGCAATCTGCTGCTGGGTCAGGCTGAGCGATTTTCTCATCGCCGCAAGTTCCTCGCCCCGGGCGTACTTCAGCCTCATGGGGTGCCGCAACGTCGAGTAAACCTCCCTGGCTATGAATCTCTTTAGGCAGCGCATGGCCTCTCGCTTCGTCTTGCCGTCGGACTTGCGCTTTGCCATGTAGGCGAGCGTTCTCTCGTCCCCGCTCATCCTGCTTACGGCAATCATGTGGAGAGCTTTATTGGCCTGCCTGTTCCCGCCGCGGTTGAGCCTGTGCCTGTCGGTCTTTCCGCTGGAGGCGGGAATGGGGGACACGCCGCAGATCGAAGCGAAACTTGCCTCGCTCGGGATGCGCTCCGGGTTGTCGCCCGCGGCGATCGCGAGTTCCGCGGCGTTGACGGTGCCGCACCCCTTCACCTGCAGGAGGGCTGGCGCATTGGCCTCGATGAGCCGATGCATGGCGCCCTCCAATTGGCCTGCTTTCTCATCGAGCTCCAGCCAGGTCCTGGCGAGCGCCCTCAGGGACGCAAGCAGCGGCCCGGCGACGTCGTCTTCCGCATTCGGGCGGCAAGACCCCAGTTTCCTGTACAGGCTCGCTCCCTTGAGCGGCCGGTATTTGGTCCTGACCCGCTCCGGGGCCGACACCAAGAGGGAGCCTATGGCGTTGGATACGCTGGTCATGATGTTGACGTGTATGGATCTCGCCACCGTAAGGGCGCGCAGGCCCTCAACCCACTCGTTGTGGGACTTCGGCACTATGCCCTTTCCGGCAGCCACCGCGCGGGCAGCGTGCTCGGCGTCGATGCCATCGGTTTTGCCCTCTCCGACTCGCCTCTTTTCCCTCTTGGGGCGAAGTACTTCGAAGACGTCATAGCCGCGTTCCATGAGGTAGGAGCATAGACATGCGCCATACGACGTCGTCCCCTCCATGCCTACCGCCACGCAGCCCGACGGGTCGCCGATTTCCTCCGCAAGTTGTTTGTAGCCCCATGTGGGTAAATTCAGTCGGCACTGACAATGCTGTTGTCAGCCATGTTGAATCCTCCCTATTCCACGAGTAAGGCGACCTCGCGCTAGTGCTTGTTGAGCCGCTTCTCGTCGGTTGCCACCCCCGCGTTGGAAAGCCCGGTCGTGCCGCCCTGGACACCGCCAGCCTTGCCGCCATAGAACAGCCAAGGCTTCACCTCCTTGAACACAGAGGCGTCGCCGTCGTGGCCGTCCGGCAGCGCCTTGGCCGCCTTCACATTGCGTACGGCCTGCCAGCCGCAGCTCCTACTCTGCGCGCTCGTCTGCCGCCCGGGCCTTCACCTGCTCGATCACGCCGCGTAGGGCATCGGCTGCCTCTGCGGTCTTGGCGGCCTCGGCCACCTGGCCCTCAAGCTCCTTGATACGTACCTCTTGCTTGGCGAGAAGGACCTTGAACTCGTCGGGGCCATCGTCGGTGGCGGCAACTTCTTCTTCCCATGCTGCACTTGTTCGTCTGTTTACCCTTGCGGGTGCTGCTGCGTCTCCGTCGCCTGCCCACATCGGTGTCCTCCTTCATGGGAACCACTTTCGTGAATCACGCAGGCAGGAGCCCGCCCGAATGCATGTTAGGAGCAGGGTATTTCTCTGTCACAAGAGCGTAGTCAGCTCGAACTAAATCACATTTAGTATTGTGCCACTTTCGAAGAGCTCAAAGCTTTAGCACAATCTATAAGGTAGCAGCTGTAAATCTGCTATCCTAAGCATGTTCCAAATTTCCGCAATAGAGAGGAAATGGTATATGGAGGCAATAGACTACATACCTAGGCTGGTGAGAGCCTGTTTAGAGAATGACAGAAGACTCGTAGAGTCAGTCTCGCTCACGGTGTCCCGCAAGCTGAGACGTGATCGTCCTGATCTCGCTTCGGAGATCGCTGGGGCGCTTGCAGCATCTGACATGAGAAGCGAGGCTACCCGTGCAGCCGAGATAAACCCGCTACCGATCGACCGAGAGACCCGCTTCTCTCTCGTAGAGTTCATAGAGCCAATCGAGCTACCGGACCCCATTCTTGATGCTGCAACCACAAAAGAGCTTGCCGACTTTCTCAAGGAAAGAGGTCTGATTCAGCGGTTTTTCGAGGATGGGATCGAACCCTCGAACAGTATCCTCTTCATTGGCGCTCCGGGCGTGGGTAAGACATACGCGGCCAACTGGCTTGCATACAAGCTCGCTCTTCCGCTCATAACGCTCGACCTCGCAACTTCGATATCCAGCTATCTCGGTCGATCCGGACAAAACATCAAGAGCGTCTTCGACTATGTCCGCGCACAGCCTGCGGTGCTCTTCCTGGACGAGTTCGACGCAATTGCGAAGCGGCGTGATGACGAGGGTGACCTCGGCGAATTGAAGCGCCTAGTGAACGTTCTTCTCAAAGAAATCGAGACATGCCCTAAGGGCAGCATCGTGCTTGCAGCTACAAATCATCCGGAGTTGTTGGATAGGGCGATTTGGCGGCGCTTCGACAGAGTTATAGAGGTGCCGCTTCCCGAGGAGAACGAACGCATGCGACTCTTCGAGAGACACTTGCCCAGCGACCGCTTCACGCTCTCGCAAGAGATGCTCTTCCTCATGGTCGAGAAGAGCGCGGGCATGAGCGCCGCAGACATTTGCAAGCTTTGCGAGCACATTAAGCGCCAATCAGTGATGAATCCGGACGAGAGCATAGAGATCATTTCTCTGAGCGAGCTGTACTCCAAATGCAAACCTCAAACGAAGCAGGAGAAGAGTGAGGCGTGCATAAAACTCAGAGAAATTAACCCAGCCCTTACCGTGCGAGACATTGCGCGGATCGTCGGAGTCGGCGCCTCGACGGTCTCCCGCTACATGAAGGAGGCATAAGCCATGTCCGACCCGCTGCCAATCCTTGCTCACGGCGAATCATATGCTCAGCCAGTTCAGAAGAAAACCGGTGGAGGTTCCAAGCCACGGCCACACGAGTACGAAGAGGCTAGGAACCGCCTCCTTGCTAATATCGGCGCTGTGTCCAGGCAGATGCAGACCGACCCTGATTCCTACCTCGAGGAAAAGGTGGTCTGTATACGTATGGAGCCCAAGTTCGAAGCAAAGTCCTATGCACCCTCGTCGGTGCTCACCTCTTCGGACGAGTTGCAAGTCATCGGCGGCAGGAGATACAAGACAGGCAACGTGCAACCTCAGAAGAACAGTAATGACGAAGATGCAGGAGAGCAGCTCGAGTTCGCAAAGCTCTACTTCCTGCGCACGACCTCAAAGGGTCTTGCCGATTTTGAAAACGCGCTTCGCACCGGGTCAAACGAATCGGACGCATGGCGCAACGAGGTAATGTCCATCCGTTCCTTCGACCTGCTTGAGCCGGGCGAAAAGATACTTGGCTTCGATGCGGAATGGAAAGAGGGCCTGGTCGAAGCCGTGCTTCATCCGCTCCAAGAAAGCGCCGAGGATGCCGTAGACCTGTTCTGCAAGGCAGCAGGACTCGGTCGTGACGAAATCGAGGTACGGTCATACAAAGACGGCGTTACATTCATCGCCGCACAGTTGAGCAGGGAAGCTACTATGGCAGCAGCGAGAATCAACCCGCTGCGCACGGTTCACCCGATGGGAAGAATCGCCTTCGAGCCGATACGGAGCGCGATGAGCGCACCAGCACCGCAGGTTGCTGCGGCCCAGAATGTCCCACCTGTGACCGTCGGCGTCTTCGATGGTGGATGCAATCCCAATGTCCCGCTCCTCTCCGGCTATGTCAATGCGCATGATGCCGTTGCATCGCTGCCCGACCAAGACGGCATCGACCATGGAACGGGTGTATGCGGAGCCGTGCTGCATGGCGAGCTTTCTGGTAAGGGAGCTAGTGACGTCCTTCCTGCGCCCGAGGTGAAGGTTGAGAGCTTTCGAGTGCTGCCACCGAGCGATCCCATCGACATTGACCTCTACGAATCGATCGACGCTATCGAGTACGTAGTCGGGCATAATCCTGACATCCAACTGTATAATCTCTCATTTGGCCCCGCTGGCCCCATTCTCGACGATGACATCAGCCGCTTCACTTATGCCCTTGATGTGCTGTCGTACAACCGCGATGCCGAGCCGCCCCTCTTTTGCATTGCGGCCGGCAATGACGGCGATTTGCCAAGCCCAGATAATCGTGTGCAGTCACCAGCGGATTTGGTCAACGGCATCGGAGTTGGCGCGTTTTGTATATTGCCTGATGGTACGAAGGCACGCGCTCCGTATAGCTGTGTTGGTCCGGGAAGAGAGGGTGCCAAAATCAAGCCCGACCTCCTTGAGTATGGAGGGGACATCAACAAGCCATTCGTGGTGGTTGCCTCAAGCGGAAATGCTTTAGGCGCAAGCGCGGGTACCAGCTTTGCATCTCCTTTACTCGTCCACAAGCTTGGCAGAATGATGTCGCGAAGCGAGGATATCTCACAGCATCTCGCCCGGGCTCTGGTCCTCCACAATTCGAAGCACAGTGATAGCTTTGTTCGAGAAGAGTACGGTTTCGGCATTGCTCCAGATGATCCATCGAGTTGTCTGAGCTGTGACGACAACCGCGTCACCACGCTATATCAAGGCATGCTCAGACCTAAGCAGCTTGTCTCGCTGCCGATATTTGCCCCCGGCATCGAGTCGGCGAAGGGGCTTATCACAATCAGCTGGACCATCGTTGCAGTCTGCGAAACGAATCCCAATGATTCGGATGCATACACCTCAAGCTGCATAGTAGATACCCTCATTCCTCATGCCAACAAATACACGTACTCGCTCAAAGGTACAAGCTATAGGCATACGGTGAATCTCGCCACCGAGGAGGGGCGTATCAAGGCAGCTGAACTTGAACTGCAGGGCTACACCTCATCAACCTTGCCGGTGAGCAAGCCTGCAAAGAAGTACTGGGAAGAGTCAGAGTTGCGAGCCAACGATATGAAGTGGGACAGTGTCATTAGCAGGACACAGCGCATGAAATCAAGCTCATTGTATGACCCGAAGCTGACGCTCCAATCCTTATTCCGTAATAATAACGATCCCGATGCGCTCACTCGTTACTATGCGGTCGTGACGGTCGATGCTCCAGGCTACAATGGCAGTCTTTACAACAGTACGCTCCAGGAGTATCGCAACTTGCAGCCAATCAAGCTCAGGATTGAGCCGCGTCTTGAGGCACGGAGTTAATAGAATGGACGGCCATCGTGCATAATTGCCTGATGGCCGTCCTGCTACACACAAAGCAATAGGATAATATTAGGCAGACAGAACGATGCCTCTCTCGTCGAGCAATCTGTCTACCGCGTTGAACAACTCTTGAAAGTTTCCAAGGGTCACATTAACGAACTGATACTTTAGGTCTTCGGAATGTGAACTCTCTCCGAAGAGCTCAGTAATCCCTGAGTTGAATTTCGACTTGCCATGGCGGCCTTCTCCTTTGAAGAAGGTCGCCATGGCCCCATTCCGGTCTTGTGATTATTCGCTGATTATTGCATCAGTTTTGCTACGCCGTTCCATGCCGCACTGCAACGCCGCTCCATGGTAGGCTGATACACGTTGACACGAAGAGCCTGTACGCGCCTAGCATGAGGCGTTTTCTTTTCCAAAACAATCCAGATGGCACGAAGCGTGCGGTAGTGTCGCGATCGTTGGTGTAGGTCTCGGTTCTCAAGGGTAGCCGGAGTCGACCCGAGGAACCGAGAATCGCCTAGAATGCCGTCATCCTAACGTATGTCACGCCGCCTTCCCGCCGGGAATCGGGCTGTCGGCCACGACGAGCGCGATGAACCTGGCCACGTGCTCGGCGACGGCGCCCTCGACGGCCCTGCCGATGGAGTCGTCGTTGAACCAGCGGCGGCCGACCCACTCCTTGTCCATCTCGGCGAACACGGCGCCCATCATCCTGATGGGCTACTTCCTGCTCGGGAACACCTGTATGACGCGGCTGCGGCGCTTGAGCTCGCGGTCGGTGCGCTCCTGCACATTCTTGGTGCGCAGGCTGACGTGGTGCTCGCAGGGGAAGTCCAGGTAGCCCAGGGCGTCGGCCTCGGCCTTCTCGAGCACCTCGGCGGCCTTGGGGCAGACCCCCCCGATCTGATCGGTGACGAGCTGGGAGCTCGAGTCCGGGCTCGCCGACTGCAGAACCAGGCTCGCCGCAGCGGCACGCGTGGACGGCGTGTACAGGGAGCGCGCCCGCGCCATCAGCGGGGGGGGTGCTGCGACCGCGAGATACGCGGTAGCGACCTTGGCCGCATGTGGGCGCTTCTGCAGGTTCGAGCGGAAGGATGTGAAGTGATGGGCGAAGACGTGAAATGGGCGTTGGGCATTGCGGTCACGGCGCTCGTGCTCGTGGCGTTTCTGCCGCTCGTGCCGGTCGTCCTGGTGCCGGGGCCGTGGAAGACTAGGGGGCGCATCCGAGACCGAAACCCCCCGTTGGAGGGGCCGTCCGGGCCGTCCGTTTTTTGTCCGGGCGAGCTGAGATGCTTTTATCGCGATACGCGCAGATGGGAAGCACATCACTGGTATGATGGGCAAAAGGAGGAGATTATGAACACGACCGCAAGCTACACCGCCATGGGAATCGCCAAATACGTAGTTGACAAATGCTATAAAGACAACAAGCCGGTCAGCAACCTACAGCTACAGAAGATGCTGTACTTCTTGCAACTAACTTTCATCAAGGGGTACGACTCGCCCCTGTTCGACGACACGTTCGAGGCATGGCAGTACGGCCCGGTCATCCGCGACGTATACGTCAAGTTCTCCGAGTTCGGCGGTTCGCCCATAAAGATGATTTTCCCTGACGCAGTCCGCTTCGAGAACGACGAGCAGGAAGATTTCATCAACACCATCATCGAAAAACTGCGAGGACTTTCTCCCTGGAACCTCGTACGGGTCTCCCATGCGAAGGGGTCCCCGTGGGATGAGGTCTACAATAGGCGCGGACAAGACAAGGGAATCATCCCAAACGGTCTCATCGTCGCGGCCGCAAAGGCGGACCAGAATGGCTGAGAATCAAGAAGTGCCCGCCGGCATGAAAAGAGCCCTTGAGATTCTGACGAGCGTTCTCCAAGCGGCGACTATCTTGAGAAATCGATGCTCATTGTTCCCGACGTCGAGGCGGACTCCGATGAGACACAGAAAAGGGATGCGCTGACCAAACTTCTGGAAACCTTAGCGTCCGACGACCCAGGCCTCTCCCTCTCGGATGAAAACATCGCCGACGTCAAGGCCTTCTTCGAAAAGCTGTACGGCGGGCAGGTGAAGTTCCGCCATAGATACTCGGACGTCTGCAACGTCGTGTTTGACTACAAGGATTGCGAGCTCGACCCGACGAACGTCCCATACCCCGTAAGCCGCTTGGCCGACAACATGGGCAAGGTCCTGACAAGCATGCTGGAAGACCGACCCCGCTCGGAGCAGGCCGATAGTGTACGTAAGCTGTGCGACCACATCGAGCTTGAGAAGACGCGCCTACTCCACTACACGGAGCAGATGAAGATGATGTGCTCCTTCGAGGAAAGGAGCACGCAACTCGACGAGCAAATCAAAGAGCAGCAGGAAAAGACGGAAAGCGAAATCAAACGTCTGGAAGATGACTCGCTGAAGCGAATTGAGGAGGAAAAGAGAGAGGCGCAGCGTGAAAACGTGTCCGTCCTCGGCGTGTTCACCGGCATCGTCGTCGCCTTCGTCGCGGGCCTGACCTTCTCCTCATCCATCCTGCAGAGCATCGACAGGGCGAGCATCTACAGGCTATGCGCGATGGCGACAGTGATAGGAGTATTCCTATTCGACACGATAGCGATCCTGCTCTCGTTCCTGGGAAAGGTGACCAGAGTTGAATGCCCTGACCTGGCCAAGATCGTGAAGATCGCAAACTTCATCGCCCTCGTCTTCCTCGCCGCCGCGGTCTTCGCGAGATTCTTCATCCCTATGCCAGCTTACAACTAGCAGGAAGCGGAAACACCTACGACTAATCAGGGCCGCCCTCCGGGGCGGCTCCCCGCTTTTCGCGGCGGGGCGCGATTGATTGGAGGTGACGCTTGGACGCCGACGAGCCGCTGGCGAACCCGCGTCACGAGACATACTGCCACGAGCGCGTTGCGAGCAGAACCCAGAGGCAGGCGAAGCTCGCCGCGTGGCCCGAACGCTCGCGCTGGAAGCCCGAGACGGTGGACAACAAGATCTGCAAGCTCGAGGCCGAGCAGGAGGACAAGGCTAGGATTGCGAGCTCCATCCAGGGCGTCATGAAGCGCGTGAAGGCCAAGGGCGTGCCCGTGGTGGTCTACGAGCCCACGCTGGACGCGCCGGAGTTCTTCGGCTCCGAGGTCACCCACGACCTGGAGGCCTTCAAGGCCGGCTGCGACGTGATCGTCGCCAACCGCTGGAGCGACGAGCTCACGGACGTGGCGGACAAGGTGTACACGAGGGATCTGTTTAAGAGGGAATAGGGGAGAGCTGACGGCTGCGGCGACTCTGTCCTTGTGCATAAATCCAATTATTGAAAAGAGGGTGTATCGGCGCAAACCGATACACCCTCTTTTGGTTAAACAAGTCCCATTAGCCTTTGATTACGCTTTTATAGATATACGTACGTTCTCCGGTCCTACTCTTCAATTACCACCTCAGGGAGCCGAATCTGGATTAGGTGTTAAAGCAAATATATATTGGAAGGTAAGACTGATATATTCTCGTCAACGTCTTTAATGAGCAACCTTTGCTCTAGAAGAAGTTTATGCATGAGATTCTTTCCATGGTCTTTATTGTCGAGTGTGCTTCCATACTCATACAGAAGATGCGATATGCGTGAGTACAGATCTTCTCGAATTGCCTGCTCATCAACTGTTTTATCTGACTTGTTTGGATATTTTTTGTATAGAAATACAAGCTTAGTAACTCCACCGTATAGATTGACGGTGTCAAAAATCGATTGGAAGTAGGAATAGTCAGCCCGAGAAAGCGAGTGTCCGAATATCTTGATGAAACGGGTATTGCTGTCGCAGAGTTTTGCAGTTTCGCTTTCGTATGGCACTAATGACATAAGCCTATAGCCTATATGTTTTTGTAAACGGCACCGCCGGATGGTCTTCAGCGACGTCTTTTCCGTCAATGCCAAATATTGTGTCCGTTTTGTCCAGTGAGCCATGAATATTCCGGGCAGCAACAATTCCCAGCTGCTGATCTTCCGATTTTAATGGGGTTGTATAGTTAAAGTTTAAGATAGATGTTTCATAGTTCTTTTGCTGGGCCTTATTAATGCAGGCATTGCGAATGGCTGCATAATACTCCACAGCCTTTTCCCTGTATTTATTGTTATTATCGACTTGTTTTTCTAGATAGCTCGCAAAGATGTGCTCGTAATCTTTTAGTGAGGTTAGAAGGAAATGGGTGAGCTCATCCTGGGAAACGTTTTCCTTACCCAGACTAGTTGAAACGTAATTGTATACGGCGTTATCTAGATGTTCAGAACGATTTGGTTTTGACGGATCAATTGTCCACACCAGTTGCTCATACATGTGGTTCAATCTTGAACCCAAGTCGTCATCATGGAACACATACGCTGAAATAAGGCTTTCTATATTACACCACAATGGGTCGTTTTCACCGATTTCAGAAAGAATGACATCCCAGACATTTCTTTCGTCCTTAGGGATCGATTCAATTGAGCATGCTGCGTTCATCCTATTGCGATAAAAATCTGAGAACTTTGACTTCAGTCCGCAGGTCAAGTCGAATCCATTTCCAAGAATTATTAGTTGGTGCATTATTTAAATCCTTCAATCGTAGTGAACTCCGTGAATAGCTTCTCAACTATTTACCCGATTACTAAGGTGTTGCTACAACGGTATCCAACTTGCGAGGACACGACATGGGGCGTCATTGAGGAAAGGTTTTGGTAACTTGATATTGTCAATTTCCCTGTGCTGCTAATTTTGGAATCAGCGGTCGGCATATTTGCCTAACGTGAATCTTCCTTTCACCGACTGGCAAAACGATTTACACCTAATTTCTGGTGATGCTCACGGGTATTTCCTTTGTTTGTGCTTTGATCTCGCTACACTAATAACCGCTGCTACCAGGTAGTTTTCTGGTGCAGTTTCCATTGGCTCTTGCGAAGATCGGAGCGGTTATGTTTGCTGCCGCGTTCCACACTAGCCGTCACTACATCCTGTTTACTGCCATGGCCTGCCTATGCGTTTTGCTGGGCGGGCCTTCTTATGCCGCGGGCGCGGACAGCCTGTTCATTGCGGGCGCCATGTACTACGAGCCGGGCGCGTCGGGCCCCGGGTGGGCCTGGACCGATGCCGACCACCTGGAGCTTAACGGCTACACGGGCGAGGCCATCGGCGCCGACGACGACCTGGTGGTGACGCTGACCGGGCAGAACACCGTTGTCGAGACGAGCGCGCCCGACGTGGACATCTCGCGTTGCGGCATGGAGGTGTGGGGCGATCTGACGCTCCGCAGGACCGGGTCGCTGGTGGCCACGGGCTCGCAGTGCGGGATCTACGTGTCGGGGACGCTCGCGGTGGACGGCTGCAAGGTTGACGCGCGGGCCGACGGCGCCGGCATCGCGGACGCGCGGGTGGCCGGCGTGATCGCGGACGGTCTTGCCGTTCGCGGCGGTGGGCGCGTTGTCGTCGCGGGCGCGGGCTCCGGGGCGGGCGTGCGCGCCTATGGCGTGTGTCTGCTGGGCGGGGCTGCCGGCGGTGGCGCGGCCGGGCAGCTTACCGTCGATGCGTCCTGGCTGGATGCGTCGGGCGCCGACGGCGGCGTCGCCTGCCTGGGCGGCTCGCTTGCATCCGCGCGCTTTGTGGCTCCTGCGGGCGGGGCCTTTGGCGCGGGCGGCGTGGTGGATGCCGACGGGGCCGCGGCAGCGCATGTGACGATCGAGCCCGAGGGCGCTGCTGGCCCGGCGGGGGAGAGCGATGCGCGCGATGTGCCGGGGGATGGTCCTTCCGTCCCTGGCACTGACCCCGCTACCGGAGAGCCAGCTACGGATCCGTCGACGAATCTCACTCTGAAGCCAGCGGCCGCGACTAAGACAGTGACCACGACAACAGTGACTAACAACACGGCCGCCAAGACCTCCAGGCTCAAGGCCGCCACCGCGACTTCCTCGTCACTCCCCAAAACCAGCGACAGCCATTGGATTGCCGTGTCCGGCTTGCTTTTCGTGCTGGGAACAGCGGTTCTTAAAGCTGCGCGCCGTTGCTGATGCTCCCGATTTCCGTATGTGCGGGAAAACCGGAGCCCGCCGAGCGCAAGCCAAATTCTGTTAATAAAACCGCAGGTCGCGAAAGCGCAAAACCGGGTTCTGGTCGGCAGAACTCGGCCCCCACCACTTCTGGACAAGGCCAGCTGTCAGAGTTCGTGTCTTATAGGAATTATTTAATTCACGCCGCGTTAAGTCTAGTCTGCTCCTTATACTCGAATATAAACACTAAGGAGGTAGTCATGTTTTGGAGCTATGTTCAGCTTGATGATGGCACCCAATTTGCCTACTCAGAGACAAGAGAAGACGGAACCGTTCGCGTGGCCGTCGAGCGCCCGGTTGACTTTGGCTTTGACCATGCGGAATGCTTCTTGCCTGCGGTCAAATGGTTCAACGTCGAAGGATTTACTGCTGATGACCTCAATTTCTTGACCGAATTTGTTAGATCAAACGCCCCGTTTATCTTCGAGCTCGCCGAACGCCAAAAAGCCGGACCGGCGGTGGCATAATGCCTCGAGTTCTTATTTTTGGGCAGTACGTTCTGTTCTTTTGGATTTCGGAAAACGGAGAACCAATTCACATACACGTAGGTGTAAAGAGGGCGGCTGCTAATTCGACCAAGTTTTGGCTGACGAAAGACGGCGGATGCAAACTTGCCAACAACGAGAGCAAGATTCCGGCTAAGGATCTCAGGGATCTTTCAAAACTAATCACCATGAATCATCAATTCATATGTGACAAGTGGTGTGAAACCTTTGGTGATGATTCGCTGACGTTCTACTGTTAAACGCCCAATTGAGACATGGTTTCACTTGCTGACATATCATCTGCGGCCTCCCGCATGCTGGTTCAATACGACGTCAGCGAGGCATATTTATTTGGTTCGTTTGCCCGAGGCGAGCAAACGCCTGATAGCGATATTGACTTGCGCCTAGTCTGCGGCAACACCATGACGTTCGGCACGCTTTACGAACTCTCCCATGAGCTCGAGAAGGAGCTTGGGCGAAAGGTTGATATCGTCACCAACCCACCAGAGCACATGCGCCCGGCCTTCCGCAAAAGCATCGAACAGGATGAGGTGCGCATCTATGAAGTGCTGTAGCAGGCTGAGGCGTTAGTGTGCTCCGGCGTTATCAGCAAGTCTTAATTTTGCCGCATACTTCCGGGCTCGGCGAGTCTTAGAAGTCAGTATGGATCTCAAACTCTGTTCCAGACATCCTCTTGCTCTTTGAATACAGGTATCGCTCTAGCGATAGTGTGCTATACTATCGCTAGAGCGATACCTTTTAGGAGGCTCGCATGGAACTGTGGCATGGTTCTCAGAAAATTATTGAGACTCCCCAGCTTGGCCTGGGGAAAGTCCATAACGACTATGGACGGGGATTCTATTGCACAGAGAGCCTCGACCTTGCAAGGGAATGGGCATGCTCGCGTGATGCCGATGGCTTTGCGAATCGCTATGAACTCGATATGGCCGATCTCAAGGTACTCGACCTCCTATCGCCGCATCATTCAGTTCTGCATTGGATTGCGTTGCTTGTAGAGCATCGTTCTTTTCGCAAGGACACCGCTATTGCCGTGGGGGCGTGCGAATATCTCTACGATCATTTTCTACCTGACACTAGCGTTTACGACGTGATAAGGGGATGGCGTGCGGACGACTCGTACTTTAGCTATGCCAGAGCTTTTGTGAACAATACGATTACCGTCGATCAGCTTGGTCGATCTATGAGGCTCGGCAACTTGGGAGAGCAGATTGTACTTAAAAGCGAGCGCGCGTTTAAGAGCATTCGTTTTGCTGGATTTGAACGTGCGCCGCAAGCTATGTATGGTTCATTGGCCAAGGAGCGAGATGAAGTGGCAAGGGCGCAGTATCGGGAGCTACTTACCGAAAACCCGTTTGAGGGAATTCGTATCGTCGATATCATTCGAGAGGGGATGACGGGCGATGACCCACGCCTACAGTGAGATGTATCTCGAGGATGCCATGAGAACGCTGGGCGAGGCGGTCGATTTTGCCCTCTGTGACCAAGGGCTGACTCCAGCTGAGTTGACGGCGATCCTGTCGAACGCTTTTGAGATGAAACAGTTAGAGCGCGGTATGCCTCGTGTTGTCTGCGGCATGGCGGGCGACGAGCTCGCGCGCGATCACGACGACCTCCTCCATGCTCGCGTCCATGCACATCCCTCCTCTCTCGTACTCGTCATCGGGCTGGCTGCCGGGGCGCAGGCGTTCTTGGCAATGTGCTACGCGTATCAAAAGGGGAATCATGGCAAACCAAAGGAGAGA
>CALJCO010000034.1 GCA_938023905.1 uncultured Collinsella sp.
GCGTGGCCGCCGCGGCTGAATTAGACACTCACCATTGTCGGCCTAATCCGCGGTCTTTCATGCAGCAGGGGCTCTCAATGTTTTATGTCCTGCTCATATCGTCTCTGCTGGCAGCTTGGAACAGTCCTTAAAGCCCGCATCAATCAACTGCGGAAAGCGCATCCCAGAATGAGCGTCCAACATGGGACATAGTTTCCCTTGAGGCCCCCAATCGGAAAATGCATCCCGGAATGTTGCCGGAAAGTGGAACGTAGTTTCCCAAACGGGCCGCTAACGGAAAGTGCATCCCGCTATTGAGCTCCAAAATGGGATGCGCTTTCCGTGTCGGCAGTTCCTGGCAGCCTGGGGCTACTCATTTAAGTCTGTCCCCAATGAGTGCAATGAGTGCCCAATGACTAGTAGTAGGCCCACATGGCTTCGACTTCGTTAAGGACCTCTACGACGCCCCAGCGGCGGGCGCTGCGGCTGGCCGAGTTGGGATCGAAGACTTCAATCTGGTCGGCGTCGTCAATACCGTAAAGCACAATGTAGTGGCCCACGTTGGTAAAGGTGCCCGGCCGAACGGCGGCGATGACGGGCGCTCCCGAACGCAGCGCCTGAGTCATCGAGTCGCGATCGTTATGAAGCTCCGTTCCGTTAAGTCCCAACTGCCACGCACCGCTCGTCATAAACGACCATTCGGTTGCACCGGTGGGGGCGTAATTGCCTGCCTCGGAAAGCGCGCACATATCGACGGGAGTCATATCGGTGCGTCCCGTCTTAAAGATATAGACCATGGTGAGGCACGTAGGCCCGCAAGCATTTTGGCGGATGGTACCGCCGGCGTAAGGCAGCTCCGACCATGCAGGGTCGATCTGATAGATATGGGGCATCGTGCCGGCTTGCCATTGCGAGCGCGGGGTCGAAAAGGCGAAAGAATAACCGGGCGCGACGGGGGCCTTGAGCAGCTTGTCCTCGGCGGTGGGCTCGAGACCGGCCGAGCCGTGGGACATACAGGAGCTCATAAGCACAAAGACCAGACAGATGAGGATAGAGCACAGTGCGAGGCAAAGCTGACGAGCCGGCAGGGCGGGGGCATTCACGAACGATGTCGAGCGGTAGGGCTTGCCGTCGCGTCCGCCTTGGGGATGCGAAAAGAAGCGGTTGATATGGATGCCGGGCTGACGTGCGCCGTTGCGGCGCAGTTGCGGAACCTCGGCTTGGCGCTGTCGAGTGCGCGCGCCCAAGCGGCTATCTTGCTGTGCGCTTGTGCCCGTGCTCGGACGGCCACTCTGCCGTGTTCCGTTTGTCTGCTGCCGAGACGAAGACCTGGGTTGCTCTTGAGGGCGTTGCGGATTGCTGCTCGTGGCACTTCTGGGCGTCGGCGTGGTGCGGCCAGCAAGGCGAACGCTTTGTCGCCGTTGATCACCGTCGTTGTATCCGTATGCCATTCGTACCGCCTTGTCTCATGTATAACCTGTCTATCCTACAAAAAAGATGTGCAACAAATGGGTCCGCGCGTCAAAAGCTCGGTAAACGGTACGAAAGGCGCAAAACACACGGCCTCAAAAACATCTCTCTATGCGTCCGATGAGCGTACGCCCGTCGGACGGGCGACAACAATGAGCGGCAAACCGTGCCGTTCGTCCCAAAAACGGCGCCGCTCGTTTTGCGGTTCTGCCTTCGGTCGAGCCGCAAGCGGCGCTGCTGTGCCAAGGCCGTATCTTAAAGCCACGAAATAAAAGCGCGCGGCAAAACAGACCGTGCAAGGGGTGACGTCAAAGAGGCGTCAATAAGGAAAGGAGGGGAACAATGGCGGACAAGAACGCAGAAGTTGCAGTCGAAGGTAACGGTGGCATGAAGAAAACGCTCTCGCTCTGGAACTTCTTCACCATCGGTTTCGGTGCCATCATCGGTACCGGTTGGGTTCTGCAGGTCGGCGACTGGATGGTCGTGGGCGGCGGTCCCGTTCCCGCTATGATCGCATTCCTCTTGGGTGCAATCTTTCTCGTGCCCGTCGGAGCTGTTTTCGGTGAGCTCACGGCTGCTATCCCCATCTCGGGCGGCATCGTCGAGTATGTCGATCGTAGCTTTGGCCGTACGATGAGCTACATCACCGGCTGGCTCCTGGCCCTGGGCAACGGCATCCTGTGCCCGTGGGAGGCCATCGCCATCTCGACCCTCGTGTCCGAGATGTTCGGCAGCCTGCCCGGCCTTGAGTGGCTGCGAGCCGTCAAGCTCTACACCATCCTGGGCGCCGACGTTTACCTGTTCCCGACGCTGATCGCGCTCGGCTTTGCAACCTACGTCATCTTCCTCAACTTCCGCGGTGCCAGCTCGGCCGCCAAGCTGCAGGCCTTCCTGACCAAGGCCCTGCTCTGCGGCATGCTGCTCGCCATGGGCGTCTCGCTGTTCACCGGCTCGCCGGACAACGCCATGCCCGTGTTCTCCCAGGTCACCGGCGCTGGTGGCGGCAAGCCCGCTACCGAGGGCACCAGCCTGTTCGCCGGCATCGTGTCGGTCCTGGTTCTGACCCCGTTCTTCTACGCCGGTTTCGACACCATTCCTCAGCAGGCTGAGGAAGCAGCCGAGGGCCTCAACTGGAACAAGTTCGGCAAGATCATCTCCCTGGCCCTGCTGGCCGCCGGCGGCTTCTACATGGTCTGCATCTACTCGTTCGGCACCATCCTCGACTGGCATGAGTTTGTTAAGAGCCCGGTTCCCGCGCTTGCCTGCCTCAAGGGCATCAACATGCTCCTGTACCTGGCCATGCTCGTCATCGCCACGCTTGGACCCATGGGCCCGATGAACTCCTTCTACGGCGCCACGAGCCGCATCATGCTCGCCATGGGCCGCAAGGGCCAGCTGCCCGAGAAGTTCGCCGAGGTCGATCCCAAGTCCGGCGCTCCCAAGCTCGCCTGCGCCGTTCTGGGCGTCATCACCGTCATCGGTCCGTTCCTGGGCAAGAACATGCTCATCCCTCTGACCAACGTGTCGGCTCTCGCCTTCATCTTCTCCTGCGGCATGGTCGCCCTCGCTTGCCTGCGCATGCGCTTCACCGAGCCCGACCTGCCTCGTCCCTACGAGGTGCCCGGCGGCAAGTTTGGCATCAGCCTCGCTGTCGCTGCCTGCGCCGTCATCATCGGCCTGCTCGTGGTCCCGTTCTCTCCCGCCTCCCTCAACATGGTGGAGTGGAGCATCGTGATCGGCTGGCTGGCCGTTGGCCTGGCCCTCATGGCCTTCACCAATTCCCGCAAAAAATAACGCCTAGCCGGGGCGGATCGGGTGCGCGGACCCCTCTCTTCCGCGCACCGAACCCGGCACCACTTGGGTAGCTTTGTGAGGCCATAACCCAACATGGCCTCGCCCACTATATGGATCCATAAGGAGGAACCATGTCCACTAAGTACGCAATCGTTGGCGGCAAGCTCATCGACGGTACCGGTGCCGAGCCGGTCGAGAACTCCCTCGTTCTCGTTGACGACAACGGCAAGATCGAGTACGCCGGCACTATGCAGGACCTTCCCGAGGGCGTTGAGGTTATCGACGCCGCCGGCAAGACCGTCCTTCCCGGCCTGATCGACACCCACCTGCACTTCTCGGGCAACCTGACCGACGATGACACCGATTGGGTTATGCAGCCGCTCCTCGAGAAGCAGGCCGTCGCCGTCAAGCAGGCCTACGACTGCCTCACCCACGGCCTCACCACCGTCTGCGAGATCGGCCGCTTTGGTATCCAGATCCGTGACTGCATCGACAAGGGCGTCTTTAAGGGCCCGCGCGTTCTGGCAACCGGCCTCGGCTTCTGCCGCGTTGCCGGCCACGGCGACTCCCACCACTGCACCCAGGAGCTCAACAAGGAATCCCATCCCTGGGGCGACCAGGTCGATGGTCCTTGGGATCTGCGCAAGGCCGTCCGTCGTCGCCTGCGCGAGAACCCCGATGCCATCAAGATCTGGGCTACCGGTGGCGGCATCTGGCGTTGGGATTCCGGTCGCGACCAGCACTATTGCTCCGAGGAGATCCAGGCCGTGGTCGAAGAGGCAAAGATGGTCGGCATCCCCGTGTGGAGTCACTGCTACAACAACCACGCCGCCGCCTACGATTCCGTTCGCTTTGGCTGCGAGCAGCTGATTCACGGCTTCGATATCGATGAGCGCACCATGGACCTCATGGCCGAGCAGGGCACCTTCTTCACCCCGACGATCGCCTTCCTGCCCACCTGGTACGCCACCTATCCGCCCGTCTACGTCCCCGAGCTGCACGACAAGTACGAGGGCACCCTGGTCGAGAAGGAGCTGCAGCGCAACTACGACTGCCTGCGCGAGGCCAAGAAGCGCGGCGTCGTCATGACGATCGGCTCCGACTCCTTCTCCTTTGTTACCCCCTACGGCAACTGCTCCATCGAGGAGATGTACGAGTTCGTCGACAAGATCGGCTTCACCCCGGTCGAGACCATCACCTGCGCCACCCTCAACGGTGCCAAGATGTGCCACATCGAGGACGAGACCGGTTCCATCGAGGCCGGCAAGTGCGCCGACCTGCTGGTCGTCAACGGTGACGTCGCCGCCGACATTCACGTGCTCAACACCGACAACATGGACGTCATTATGAAGGACGGCTGGATTGTCGAGGCTGGCACCTTTGGCGAGGCCAACAAATACAGCGCCTAAGCTACCGTTCATCGATGGCTGGATGTAAAACACAGTATTTGATTGCATAATGCAATGGAGAGGGTCGCTTGCGGCCCTCTCCATTGCTATGGGTGCGTCAGTAAGAAGGGGATGACGGTGGATCTCAATAGGCTGATTCTGGGCAAGAGCTACAACTCTACCAAGGTCTTTCGTACCGCTCAGCATGTGGTTCAAGCCATCTTGCTCGGTATTGTCGTTCCGCTGCTTATCCTGCTGCTCATCTGGGATCTAACTGATAATCCCAATCCCGTTCCGGCCGTTGTCGTCATTGCCGGCTTGGTCATGCTGTGCTTCTTCTTCTCGTACGTCTTTGTCGTTCCCGATGACCTCACATCGAGCGCAACCGACCGCACGCTCGCCATCGCTTCAAAAATATTCGCCTACACGTCGCGCGGCCTTACGCCCGAAGCTGCCCTGGGCGCCTCTAAGATCATCCTGTCCGAAACTATCGCCTCTGCCATCTGCTTTACCGACGGCAAGCAGGTGTTGGCAAGCTGGGGCGAGGATTCGGCAAAGTGTCCCGCCGGCACCCCGGTGGTGCTCAAGACCACGCTCAACGTGATCAACAGCGGTGAGCAAAGCGTGTTTTCGCGCGACGCCTCCAATGAGACGGGTGGCTACTTTCCGCGCCTGCGCGCCGGTATTGTCGCACCGCTTACCGTGCGCGGGCATTGCGTGGGCACGCTCGAGCTGTATTATCCCCGTCTGAGCAGCATCGATATGCGCCAGACGGCGCTTGCCTCGGGCTTTGCCGACCTCATTTCCACGCAGCTTGCGAGCTTTGAGCTCGAGCGCCAGGACGAGCTCACGGCCCGCGTGGAGCTGCGCGCCTTGCAATCGCAGGTCGATCCTCATTTTCTGTTTAACACCATCAGTACCATCGTGTCGCTCGTTCGAACCGAGCCCGACAAGGCGCGGTCGCTGCTGATCGACTTTTCCAATTACTATCGTCAGACGCTTTCTGATTCCGATACGCTCACCACGCTCGAGCACGAGGTGGAACAGGGCGCTCGCTATATCAATCTAATGCAGGCTCGTTATGGCGACGGCCGTCTGCGCGTTTCGGTCGACATCGACTTTGAGGTGCGCGACAGCCTGGTGCCGCCGTTTATCTTGCAGCCGCTGCTCGAAAACTGCATCAAGCATGCGCAGCGCGAGACCGAGCCGCTTTCTATTCGTGTTAGGGCTTTTGAGACCGATGACGGCTTGGAGATCATCGTCGAAGATGACGGCATCGGTATGAGCGAAGAAGTCTGCGCGCATCTGTTTGAGCAACATCGCCGAGAGGAGCCCGAGAGCATTACCGCCGACGGCTCCATCAAGCGAGGTTGCGGCCTGGCGCTCTTCAACGTGCTTCAGCGCATCCATTTCTTTTACGGAGAAGATTCCGGCATGCGCGTGGAGTCCCAGGAGGACGTGGGGACGCAGGTTATCGTCGAGCTGAACGGCGAGCCGCATGAGCCGGCGCCGTTGACGGCGTAGCACGCGAGTATATTGAGGAGAGAGAGGAAGCGCACATGTCCGAGGGCTGGAACATCCTGGTGGTTGATGACGAGCCTCCCATCAGGGCTGAGCTACGCTATCTATTGGAGAAGGACGCGCGCGTGGGGCATATTGCCGAGGCGGGCAATGTCACCGAGGCCGTGGAGTCGATTCTCTCGAGCAAGCCCGACGTGTTGTTTTTGGACATCACGATGCCCGGCCGCTCGGGAATTGAGCTTGCCGAGACGCTGCAGAACTTAAAGACGCCGCCGGTGGTTGTGTTTGTGACGGCGTTTGCCGAGTTCGCCGCCGATGCGTATAACCTCGATGCGGTCGACTATATCGTCAAGCCGGTCGAGGACGCACGCCTGTCAAAGGCACTCGGCAAGATCGAGGCAGCCTTGGGTGCCCGTCGTGTTGTCCACGCTCCGCGCCAGCCTTTGCGTCTGACGGTGGATCGCGGGGGCAAAAAGGTGTTCATTCCCACCGCAGACGTCTGTTACTTTGAGGCGCGCGCCGATTTTTGCAACGCCATCTGCGCCGAGGGAACCTACCTGATCAATGAGTCGATCTCTTCGCTCGAGCGTCGCTTGGGCTCCGAGGGCTTTATTCGCGTTCATCGGAGCTATCTGGTCAATTTGGAAGACGTGCACAATGTTGAGATTGGTTCCACGGGGTTGATGGAGCTCAGGCTCGACCGCGTGAGCTCGACGGTGCCGGTGTCCCGTCGTCGTGCCGCCGAGGTCAAGTCGCACCTGGGGCTTGCGTAAGAGGCTTGCGTGTCGTCGTTTACCATCGCAGGTTTGGCATGGGCGCGCGGTGGGCATAATGGGTGGAATCGAATGAAATCGAAAGGATTATTATGCCCGCGCTTATCACCCATCATCTGTTTGGCGAGGAAAGCATCGACCGTCTTCCGCAGGGCGTCATCACGTCCGATGAAGAGCGCATTGCCTTTATCTTGGGCAACCAAGGTCCCGACCCGTTTTTCTTTCACATTCTGACACCGCGTGTTTCCGACTGTACGCTGCTGGCGCAGGTCATGCATCGCTCGCGCATGTCTCGCCAGTTCGCGTGCCTGCGCGACGGCGTGTCGCATCTGCTGCCGCGCGACGCCAGCTTGGGTCGCGCCTTTGCGCTGGGTCTGCTGTCTCATTACGTGCTCGACCGCAACGCCCACCCCTTTGTCTATGAGCAGCAGTTTGGCATCGTGGAGTCCGATTCAGAGCTTGAGGATTCGAGCAGTCAGGTCCATGCCGTGATCGAGAGCGACCTGGATGTACTGATGCTGCAGCTTAAGCGCGATGGCGCTACGGTCGACGATTACCCGCCGGCGGGCGAGATCGTCACCACCGATCGCATCAGTCGCGTGGCCGGCGTGCTGATGAGCTATGTTGCCGGACGCGTGTACGGCATTGACATTCCGGCGGGGGAGTACGGTGCTGCCGTTGCCAATATGCAGCGACTTTACCGTGCGATTGAGCCGGCCGGCTCCGTAAAGACGCGCGCGATCTCGCTGGTTGAGGGGTTGGTGCACGACTACTCGCTGCTCGACGGCCTTGCCCATCGCGTGACGACGGAGCTGCCCGAGCGCACCGGTAACCTGGGCCATCTGACATGGAAGAATCCCTTTACCGATGAGGTCTCGAACGAGAGTTTCCCCGAGGTCTTTGATCGCGCGCTGGTCGATTACGAGTGCACGGTCGCGCGTTTTATCGAGACCGGTGACATGGAGGCCGTGACCGGTCACGTCAACTACAGCGGCCGCGTGCTCGGCGCCGACGAGGAGTTCGACCGCGAGGAGTAGGGCCCATGCGTGCCCCTTTGCCGAATCCTTACCGGCGCTTCTGGACAATTGGGGTACGATGAACTAACTGCATATCGGGCGAATACGAAGGGTCCCTGTCCATGAAATACACCAAGCTCGAGCGTAACTGGGTCATGTACGATGTGGGAAACTCGGCCCTCGTGCTGCTCAATACCTCGGTGGTGCCCATCTACTTTAACGCCATCAATACCGGTGCTTCCTCGGCAGACCTGGTGGTCGCTTGGGGCAACGCTCAGACGATTGCCTCGCTGGTCATTGCCATGCTCATGCCCATTCTGGGCGCGCTTGCCGATTACGCCGGCAACAAGATCAAGTTCTTCTTGGGCTTCTTCCTCACAGGCCTGGTTCTTTGCCTGGCGCAGGCTATCCCAATGTCCGCCATGGCATTTTTGACTGTGTACGTGCTGTGCACCATCGGCCTTAACTCTTCTATGACGTTCTACGACGCTATGCTGCCCGACATTACCACCGACGAGCGCATGGACGCCGTGTCCAGCTCGGGTTATGCCTGGGGCTACATCGGTTCCACCGTGCCGTTCATCATCTGCTTGGCGCTTATCATGGGTGGCCCCGCTCTTGGCGTCCCCACCATGCTGGCAACGCGTCTGTCGTTTATCATCACTGGTGCCTGGTGGCTCATCTTTTCCCTGCCGCTCATTCGCACCTATAAGCAAAAGTACGGTCGCGGGCGCGGTCCCGAGGATACTATCGGCCACATCGTGGGCGGTGTGTTCTCCGAGGTCGGACACACCATGCGCGAGATCGCCCACAACAAGACCGTGCTGATCTACATGATCGCGTTTTTCTTCTACATCGACGGTGTGCACACGGTTATTTCCATGGCAACCAGCTACGGATCGGCTTTGGGCATCGACTCGACCCAACTGGTGCTGGCTCTGCTCGTTACGCAGTTTGTGGCCTTCCCGTCCGCCATCATCTACGGCAAGCTCGCCGGCCGCGTGGGCACGCTCAACATGATCTTGGTGGCAGTCGCCGCCTATATGGGCATCGTGCTCTTTGCCGCGTTTTTCTTAAAGACCGCCTTTGAGTTTTGGGTGCTTGCCATTTTGGTCGGCCTGTTCCAGGGCGGCGTGCAGGCGCTCAGCCGCAGCTACTTTGGCCGCATTATCCCCAAGGAAAAGTCCAACGAGTACTATGGCTTCTTTGACATCTTTGGTCGTTACGCAAGTGTTATGGGCACGTTCTTGGTGTCGGTCGTCACCTCGCTGACCGGCAACCCCTCGCTGGGCGTCCTGTCTATCGGCGTGCTGCTGGTGGTGGGCTTTGCGCTGCTGGTCCGTCTGTCCCGCATGTCTCAGACGGCAGAGCAGGCCGCATAGGAACCTGCTGGTAATTGCGTCCGCCGCGATACTCTTTTGGGGTTATCCGCAATAAACATTCTGACTTTCGAACAATGATTAGCCCAAGTGGGTATGATGGAGTCAGCTAGGTCGCGGGGCGTCGCCTGTGTTTGGCGGCGTCCCGTTTTTGTGTTGCAGGGAGGGTAAGGCATGAACGCCACGGTCGTGATTCCAACGTATTGGGCGGGCGATGACGCTCGCGCAAACGCCCCTGGCACCTATGACCATTCGACACGACTCAACGCCGACAATCCCGAACTCGACCGCTGCCTGGCCTCGCTTGAGCAGGTACGTGACATCCCGCGCATCATCCTTTTGGTGGTCTGTCCCGTTTCTGCCACAGCCGATGTGTCGCTGCGCGTGCACGAGATTGTCGACGCGCATCCCACGCTCAAGGTCACCGTTGTCACCAACACCCAGGCCTCGCGCATCGCAGACCGGGTTGCTCAGATCGCGCCCAAGGGTTCGGGCGAGTGCGTGAGCCTGCGAGGTTACGGTGCCATCCGCAACATGGGGCTGGCCTGCGCTGCGGTGCTGGGGCATGACGCGGTTATCTTTTTGGATGACGATGAGGCTGTCATCGACGCCGACTTTATGAAGCGCGCGACCTATGCGTTGGGGCAGCAGACGCGTCAGGGCTTGCCGATCTTGGTCAAGAGCGGCTATTTCTACGATCGCGACGGCTCGCCGTTGGCTCCCACGGACAAGGCGGGCATCTGCCATCGTTGGTGGACCAAGCGCATCGAGTTCAACCGTTGGATGAAAAAGGCGCTCTCGGGCACCCGCATCTCGCGCTCCAACTACGTGTGCGGCGGCCTGATGGCCCTGCACGCCCGTGCCTTTACGCGTGTGGCCTTTGACCCGTTTATCACCCGCGGCGAGGACTTGGATTACCTCTTTAACATGCGCATGTTTGGCTACGACGTGTGGTTCGATAACGAGTGGACCGTGCGCCATCTGCCTCCGGAGTCCGAAAAGCGCTCACCGCGCTTTATGCAGGATGTCTACCGTTGGTACTACGAACGGGCCAAGTTGACATTCGCCGCGCATCAAAAGGAGCTCATTCCCGTTACGGCAGCATCGCTCATGCCCTACCCGGGCCCGTGGATTTCGCGCGAGCTCGACGACCGCGTGCGCAAGACCGCTATGGTCCGCAGCGTGTTTACCCGCGAGCATGAGGGCTACCTGCGCATCTGGCGCCATGGTATCGACGAGGCAAAAGCCTATGCGCGCCAAAACGCTGCAAGCTACCTGCGTTTCCAGAGTTTTTGGCCCAAGATCATGGACGGGCTTTGGCGTGACGCACAACTGATCAGTATCCTGGAGGGGGCCGAATGATCGACCGCCGCGCCCAGCGCGATAGTTCAATATCAATCTTTCGCATCATTGCCGTTGCCTGCGCCATTTGCGTGCTGGTGTACTTTATTTTTGCCTTGGTGACCGGTATCGAGCCGATCGCCACGGTGATTGCCTGCGCGCTGCTGTGCATCTTTCTGTGCATTTTTATCTTTTTGACGCTCAATCCCGATTCGGTGCGCTCCCAGTACACCGAGGAGACGCTCTCGGTGGCCTCGGCCATGCTCGAGGACATTAAGGGCGGTCTGACGCAGGAGTCGGCGCGTTTGGTGTGCCGGCGCATTTTGCCCGAGACGCGCGCCATGACGGTGGCCATCACCGACGAGGACAACGTGCTTGCCTGCGCGGGCGAGTTTGAGGAAAAACTGCTGCCCGATACTCCCATCCACACGCTTGCCACACGCTACGTTATCGAACATGGCATCGTGCAGTCGTTCAACCGTATGGTGGATGTCGTGGGCTCGGACGGCTCGCACAACCAAGTCCCCGCCGGCATTATCGCCCCCATCAAGGTGGGCGATCGTACCGTCGGTACGCTCAAGTTCTACTACAAGACCCCGCGCGCCGTCGACCGTACCCAGTACGCGCTTGCCTCGGGCTTTGCCGAGATCTTGTCCACACAGCTCGCCATCCACGAGCTCGAGGTACAAAAGGAACTCACGGCGCGCGCCGAGGTGCGTGCGCTGCAAGCGCAGATTAACCCGCACTTCCTGTTCAACACGCTGAACACCATTGCATCGTTTACGCGCACCGACCCGCTGCGGGCCCGCGAACTGCTTCGTGAGTTCTCATCGTTCTATCGTGCCACGCTCGACAACTCGGGATCGCTTATTCCGGTCTCGCGCGAGGTCGCACAGACCAAGCGCTACCTTACCTTTGAGAAGGCCCGCTTTGGCGAGGACCGCGTGCTTGCGACGTTCGATGTGTCCGAGGACGTGGAAGATACGCTGGTGCCGGCGTTCGTGATCCAGCCGATTGTCGAGAACGCCGTGCGTCATGGTATGGGCGACGACGACGCCCTGAGGATCGACGTGACCGTTCACCAAGACGGCGAGGATGCAATCTTGATTGCCGTGGCCGATAATGGCGTGGGCATGGATGAGGGTACCGCCGCCAGACTGTTTGACGAGCGCTCTGCCCGTCCCGACGCCAGCTCTCCCCAGGGTGGCGGCGCCGGTGTGGCCATGCACAATATTTCGGAGCGCATCCATCGCTTTTTTGGGCCGCACTCCTATACGCGTGTCGAATCGGCGCCGGGCAAGGGCACCAAAGTGCTTCTTCATCTTGATTTGTCAGAGAGCATCTTTGACATTCAAGAGTAAAATAAAAGGCTACGGGCTCAACGTCATGCGACGGATGCCCGGCGTAGTTAGTTGACGAAAGGTTTTATCCCTATGCTGCGTGCGATGATTGTGGATGATGAAGCGCCGGCTCGCTCGGAGCTTCGCTTCTTGCTCGAGCAAACGGGCAAGATCGGCACGATCACGGAGGCGTCGAGCGTCCGCTCCGCCATCGAGATGCTTATGGAAAGTCGCGTGGATGTCGTGTTTCTCGATATCTCGATGCCCGGTGCCTCGGGCCTGCAACTTGCCGAGGCGCTGCATAAGCTCAAAAATCCGCCGGCGATCGTGTTTGTGACTGCGTATAGCGACCATGCGGTCGAGGCATTCGACGTCGATGCCGTCGATTATCTGATGAAGCCTGTCGAGGAAGCTCGCTTGGATCGCGCGATCGAGAAGGTCATGCAACGCGCCAAGCCGGTTACGGACAGCAAAGTGACCATCGAGCGTATCCCGGTGGAAAAGGGCGGCCGCAAGGTGCTCATTCCCGTGGATGACATCCGCTTTATCATGGCAAAGGACGATTACTCCTGCATCTATACCGTCGATGATCGCTTTTTGTCGACGACCTCGCTGGCGCAGTTTGAGGCCAAGCTCTGCGACTTTGGCTTCTTCCGTGTTCACCGCCGCTATATCGTCAACCTAGCGTGCGTCACGGACGTCGAGACGGTGCCCTCGGGCGCCATCCAGCTGGGCATTACGGGCGTCGACGAACGCGTGCCGGTTTCGCGCCGCCGCGTCGTGCCGCTCAAGAAGGCCCTGAGTCTCTAGCACACTGGCCCCGCAGCCCTGTAGACCCATCGTCTGCGGAGCCGTGGGGCCTTTTTTGTATGTATCTGCCGAATCGTTTTTGCGGAAGGGATCCCATGAACAGCGCAAGCGCCAAGCGCATCGACATCATCTCGGACACCCACGGCTATCTTTCGCCTGCGCTCCTGGATGAGCTTGAAGGCGCAGACCTGATTATCCACGCCGGCGACCTCACGTCAGAGATGGACTACGAGCACCTATGCACCATCGCCCCCGTGCGGGCCGTACTGGGCAACAACGATTACTACCGCGACTACGGCCCCGATGTAGACCGTCTTGCGCTCTTTACCTACGAAGGCCTCAAATTCGCCGTAGCCCACTACCGCGAAGATCTTCCGGTGGGATCCGTAGACGTAGCCATCAACGGCCACACCCACGTAACCAAAGAAGCCCAAGTGGGCCGTTGCTTAGTCCTCAACCCGGGCAGCGCCAGCTACCCCAGAGGCACCCGAGGCCCCACTATGGCCAGAATGCTAGTAAAAGACGGCAAGATACTGAGCACTAAGTTTATTGACTTGGACTAACCGCAACAAAAACGGGGGATGCAGATCGCATCTCCCGTTTTCTTTGAGCCAAAGGTCAAAGTTCAACAAGATCCATCAGACCAACCCCGCCGAGGAGCACGCGGGCTAGCCGCGCAGCGGCGCACGCCCGCAAAACTGGTTGAATAATGTGACGGCAGGGAGGGTCTCCGGGGCTGAGGGCGGGGGTTAAGTTTGTCGCGAGTTCCGCACGCAAAGGAAAGCACTTAATGTGCTTTCCGTCTTGCGCAGGACTGTAGAGCAG
>CALJCO010000035.1 GCA_938023905.1 uncultured Collinsella sp.
CAACGTAGCCGTAGCTTGTCGGGATAGGCGCGCCGGACTTGTACGCACACCAGCAGATAAAGTAGACGCACCACGCGACACCGTTGTGACCGGCCCACTGGCCATACTTGTTGATGTCCTTGCCGGACTCCTTGTATCCAACCTCGCCCAGTGCCGTGTTGATAAACGACACCGCGCTGCCCGAGCCGCCGCCCGAGCCGCCGATGATCGCGGAGCCGTTTTTGCGTCCCCAGCGATTTCACTCGGCGTTGCTGCTCATCAGAAGGTCAAAGTGGTACACGCCGTTCTTGATCTGGATCGCGCCGCCTCTGTCGTTGACCGTGTAGGTCATGCCGTCGAGGCTTGTGCCCGTGTCGCGCACCGTGATTTTGGTGCCAAACGGCACAGACGGCGGTGCGGCGCAGGTGTGCTTGCTTGGGTCGAGCCTGTTGCCCTGTGCATCCAGATAACCGCCCTCCAGCGCATTGTTAGCCGGATAGTAGGCGGTAAACAGCGCCTTGACAATGGTGCCGCCCGAGCCGCCGTCACTGCCGCCGGACAGGTCGGGCAAGCCGAACACCTGCACCTTATCCGTGCTGGCGGCCTTGATGGCTGCCGCGTCAGTCTTGCCCTCGGCGGCGGCTCGCACCTGCTCGATCGCCGTGATTTCCAGCGCCATCGTGTGCCCTGCACCACCGTAGTGATGCTCCACGCGCGTAATGCGGAAGTTGCCCTTGATGCCAAACGCCGGAGAGTTAAAACGTAGAACAACGCCGCTCTGTACCTCATCACAGCCCCAAATCTCGGAGATGGAGCGGGTCTGCCCTACCTTGTCGGCATTCTTGAGCAGATTTTTGACCATCTGCCCAAGCACAGCCGTACCGGGGTTCTCGGTCACGGTCTCAATATGTTGCATAAATCCGTAGCGCTTGACGGATGCCGCGTTGCTGGCCTGTGCGCCGATGTACGCCTTGCCGTCGTCCTCGGCGGCAATGACAACAGCGTTGTAGGTGTCCTCAATGCTGTCCTCGCCGCTCACCTGACCGAGCGCCCATGTGATGTCAAACGCGGCGATATTTTTCGCCGGCTTGTGGTATGCCTTGATGGGCGCGGTCGGCA
>CALJCO010000036.1 GCA_938023905.1 uncultured Collinsella sp.
GTCCCAAACTGCCGGCAGGAAAGGAACGTCCCTGAGTGCCGGGTGGTATGAAAAAAGGCGAGGACCCGTAGGGAGTCCTCGCCTTTGTTACAGGGGGCGATGTTATTCGCGTACTGCGGAATTAGACCAGGCGGGCGTTGATCGTCTTGGCGATCTCGGCGGCGTCGGTGGAACCCTTGACGGTGGCACGGAAGTCCTCGTCCATGAGCGCCTCGGCGACCTTGGACAGGATTTTGAGGTGCGTAGTGCCGGCCTGGGCACCGGGGATGAGCAGGGCGATAGCCACGTTGACGGGAGCGCCGTCCATGGTGTCCCAACCGGTCACGCCGGACTCGTCCTTGACGACGATGACGGCAGCCTCGGTAATGGCGTCGGACTTGGCATGCGGGATGGCGAAGCCCTCCATCATGCCCGTGGTGCCCTCGGCCTCGCGGGCCAGGAAGGCGTTCATGACGGCGTCGGCGTCGCTGGCGATACCGGCCTTGACGGCCTGGTTGGAAACGAAGCTCAGAGCCTCGTCACGAGAAGCGAAGTCCTCGGCGACAAAGACATTCTCGACCTTCACGAAGTCGGCAGCCTCGGCCTTGGGGGCCTCGACGGCAGCGGCCTTGGGAGCCTCAACCGGCTTGGCTGCAGGAGCGGCCTTCTGGTTCTTCTCGAAGTCGTACTTCTTGAAGGCCACGAACAGGATGCCACCGACCACAGCGCCGATGAGGATCGCGAGGACCCACAGCGGACCGTTCTCGACAACGGGCAGGACCAGGAAGCCACCGTGAGGCGCCGGGTCGTGAACGTTGAACATAATGGTCAGGATCGAAGCGATAGAGGAACCGAGCATCATGATGGGCATGACGGGCCAGATGTTCTTGGTCATGAACGGAATGGCGCCCTCGGTGATGTGGGTGCAACCAAGGATGAGGTTGACGATACCGGCGTCGTGATCCTCCTGGCTGAAGTACTTCTTGCCGACAACGACGGCGAAGGTGGTGATCAGCGGCGGAACGATGCAAGCGGCGGAGACGGCAGCCATGAAGTTGGTGCCGAAGTTGTAGGTATCGGTGCCAACGCCAGCAGCCAGTGCCTCGGTGAGCATAGCGGTACCGGTGACGTAAGCAGCCTTGTTGACCGGGCCACCCATGTCAAAGGCGCACATGCAGCCGATGGCAAGACCCAGGACAACGGCGCCAGAGGCGGACAGGCCCTTGAGGAAGTCCATCATGGCGGTGTTGATGGCAGCCATGGGGCCGGAAATACCGAGCATGACCAGGCCGACGATAGCCGTCGAGAACAGCGGGTACAGGAAGATGGCCTTGAGGCCGTCCAGGTTCTTGGGCAGACCGGCAAAGACCTTCTCGAGCAGCAGGATGACATAGCCGGCGAGGAAGCCGCCGACGATGCCGCCCAGGAAGCCGAAACCCACGCCGGCGCCACCGGCGTCGATCATACCGGTCTCGGCGTTAACAGGCAGGCCCTGGATGGCGATCATACCGGCAACAAAACCGGGGACGAGCGCAGGACGCTTGCCGATGGATTCGGCGATGTAGGCGGAAAGCACCGGAACCATGAGGTTCATGGCGATGCCGCCGATGATCTTGAGCATCGCAGCAAAGCTGTTGTAGTCAGACGCAGTCGAATCGAAAGACGTAATGCCCCACAGGAACGAGACGGCGGTCAGAACACCACCGGCAACGACGAAGACCAGCATATGGCTGACGCCGTTCATAAGGTGCTTATAGATGACGTGGCCGATAGACTCCTTCTCCTCGACCTCGTCCTCGACATCGGCAGCGGCTGCAACCGTGCCGTCGCTCTTGGCGGCGAGCGCGCGGTCAATCAGCTTACCGGCGGCCTCAACAGACAGGGCCTTGGAAACACCAACGGAAACCATGGGCTTGCCGGCGAAACGCTCAGCCTGGACATCCTTATCGGCTGCGACGACAACGGCCTTGGCGCCAGCGATCTCGCTCTTGGTGAGCTCGTTCTCGACACCGACCTGGCCATGGGTCTCGACCTTAATGGTCAGACCGCGCTCGGCAGCTGCCTTCTCTAGTGCCTCCTTCGCCATGAAGGTGTGCGCGATACCGGTCGGGCAACCGGTGGCGGCGATGATGTCAAACTTAGCCATGTGTCCCTCCTTCTTGAGTACTGCGCCCGCAGGCGCTCCCCTACACGCGCGTCCTTGCGCGCTTTTCCACAACTGAAAGATACCAACCTACCGTCCGCGTGAGAAGAGACAAGGCGCAATTCTCCGGTGAAAGGTTCTTTCATAACCGTAAACGGTAAATGAAAGTTTACCATCAACACTTGAAACGGCAAGGTGTATCTTGTAATTGAAAATCCCCCTATACTATGACATTACAAACGAGTCCATTTTTCATGCCAACCAGGAGCCATCCATGACCGATAGTAGCAAGAGCGCACTTTCCCTCATTAGTACCCACCAGGGATACAGCGAGTCCGAGCAGCGCATTGTCGACTATATATTGGAGCACCAGTCCGAGGCGCCGCGCCTGACGGCCGCCCAGCTCTCACGAGCCGCCGCCACGTCCGAGGCGACGGTTTCGCGCTTCTGCCGCAAGCTGGGCTTTGGCAGCTTCCGCAGCTTTCAGTTTTCGTTGGCGCGCGACTTGGAGAGTCAGCGCAACGAGGGCCTGACTGACGAAGTCTCGCTCGACAACATGGAGCAGAGCCTTAAGAACATCCTGGCTGCAAAGGTGAGCGAGCTTAATGCGACCATCGACGGGATCGACCACGATACGCTGGCGGCTGTTGTACATGCCCTTAAGTATGCAGGGGTTATTGAGTTTGCGGCTGTGGGCAATACGAACGCAGTCGCGCTCGATGCAACGTTTAAGTTTTCGCAGCTGGGCCTGCGCTGCATGGCGAGCACCATTAGCGAGACATCAATCGGCTTTGCGCTCACGTTGCGCCCGGGCGACGTCATAGTGCTCATCTCAAACTCCGGCAAATCGCGTCGACTGAACCGTATGGCAAAAGCGGCACGCGACTGCGGCGCCACGGTAGTCGTCATCAGCAGCGACAGCAAGTCTCCACTTGCGCGCCTAGCCGACTACACCTTTAATACCGTCAATCACGAAGCGCTGCTGACGACAGGAGACTTTGCGTTCTCTAAGATCAGCGCCACGATGATCATCGAAGTCATCTACAACTTCCTACTGCCCGAGATTGAAGACGCTCGCGAACATATCAGCTACTACGAGGAGCTCATCCAGCCGGATAAGGTCGTGGAGTAGGTTTTGGCAGGAGTCGATATGTACCGTTCCCACAAAACTATGCCGGTTTACTACGATGAAATCGCAATGCGTGACCATATCGCGTTTTAAAAGAAAACCGCAGGCTTTCTACCTGCGGTTTTCTTTTTACAATTTTAGCCATGCTCGAGCCACGCCAATTCATCGTAGTAAACCGACATAGTTTTGTGACACATGAGCCACGCAAGCACGTGGTGGGACAAAAATATCAGTAGTTTTATCCCACCAACACCGCTGATACGGCCTAGCCTCGAGCTTCTTCGAGCATCTGCTTGGCATGCGCCAAGCTCGCCTCCGATTGATCGCCGCTCAACATACGGGCGATCTCGGCGGTACGCGCTTCGCCGGATACCTCGTCCAAATGCGTCTGGGGAACATCGCCCGGTTCCTTGCTGACGACATAATGCTTGTCAGCCATGACGGCGACCTGCGCCAAGTGGGTTACGACAATCACCTGATGCGTAGCGGCGAGATCTGCCAGCACGCCCGCGAGCGCACGCGCCGTGGAGCCACCGACACCAGCATCGACCTCGTCAAACACCAGCGTATCAACACCGTCCGCGTTACCGAGGACAACCTTGCTTGCCAGCATGACGCGGCTGAGCTCGCCGCCCGACGCAATTCGACGCAGGGGACGCGGCGTCAAGCCGGCACCGCTGCGATACAAAAGCTCGTAGCTCGAAGGACCCGCCGGCGTCCACTCGGCGCGCGGAAGATCACGCGACTCCCAAACGAGCTCGGCGCCGCCCATCTCCAAGCGTGCCATCTGACGACCAACCTCGTGGCAGAAGCGCGGGGCCGCCGTATTGCGAGCGCGCTTAAGCGCCTTGGCAGCGGCAAACAACTCGCGCTCAGCAGCACCAAGTGATTCGCGCGCCTTTTTGATCTGTTCATCGCCATCATCGACCAGGGACAGCAGCTCTTGCGAGCGATCGCGCATGGCAAAAACATCGTCCATGGTGGGACCCCACTGACGCAACAGGCCCTGGAGGTCGGAATACCGCTCGCGCATGCGAGCGAGCTCGCGCGGGTCGAAGGCGACGCCATCGCGATAGGCACGAAGCTCGTTCGCGCTATCCTCAAGGGAGATGCAGGCATCCGAAAGCGCATCGGCAATGTCGCCCAGTTTGCGATCGACGGTAGCCATACGGGAAAGCTCTGCCACGGCGCTGTTCACGGCATCGAGCGCTCCCCCTTCGGCGGCAAGTGATGCATGGGCATCGTTAGCAGTGGCGACCAGTACCTCGGCATGTTCGGAGCGCGGCAGCAGTTCCTCGAGTTCCTCATACTCGCCCGGCTTGGGGTCGACCTCGCCGATGCGCTCGAGGGCAAAGCGCGCCTCCTCGACACGGCTCCCCTGCGCACGCGAGGCTTCCTCCACACGGCGAAGCTCCTTGGCGGCGTCACGCGAAGCCTTGAAGCAGGCACGGTAACGGTCGAGCGCCTCGAGCGCAGAGCGACCAGCCCAGGCATCGACCATGGCAACGTGATGCGCCGGATCGAGGAGGCGCTGGTGCTCGTGCTGACCGCAAAGATCCATCATCACGCCGACGCGCTCCGAAAGCTCACGCACGCTGGCGATGCGGCCGTCAATTTTTACGCGGCTGCGGCCCTCGGCAGAAAGGCTACGCTGTACGGTGAACCCCTCCGTGTCGTGCGGACCGTCGAACAGGCGCGCCTCGACGCTCGCCAGCGCCTCGCCCTCGCGCACCGTCGACGAATCCGCGCGCTCGCCCAAAATAAGCTTGAGGGCCGAGAGCAGCGCGGTCTTGCCGGCGCCGGTCTCGCCGGTCAAAACCGTTAGGCCCGCACTCGGAACCAACGTCGCCTCGCGAATGAGCGCGATGTTGGAAACCTGCAGCTCATCGATCATGGCGCACTCCATAGAACACGCGGCTCACCGAGTTATAGAAGCTCTCGGGACCGTAATCAAGCAGCAGCACGTCGCCGGGACCACGGCGCACGGCCACGCTCTCGACCGTGCCATCGCAGGTAATAAACTGTCCGTCGATGGCAATCGCCGGCACGCTCGGGCGATCATCGGACATAAAGATCTCGACGACATCACTCGGCGAGGTCAAAAAAGCGCGAGCCTGAATGGTATGCGGGGCGATGGGCACACAGACCATACCAGTGTAATCGGGGCTGACAATGGGGCCGCCGGCGGAAAGCGCGTAGCCGGTGGAGCCGGTCGCCGTCGAAACGACGACACCGTCGCCGCGAAGGCGGTCGATATGATGGCCGGACACCGTGATGTCAAACTCAACCATATCGGACAGGGGGCCGCGCGTAAGTGCCATATCGTTGAGGGCAAACGTGCGCACGACATCCTTCGTGCCGTCTTCGCGCACGGACACGATATCCGCGGCGATCGTGGCGCGACGACTCACGTGGAGCTCACCGGACAGGGCATCGCTCACAACCTGCAAAATATCGCGTTCCTCGGGACTGGCCGCCGTCAAAAAGCCCAAGTGACCATAGGAAAGACCAAGAATAGGAATCTCGCGGTAGTTGAGGATACGGGCCGCACGAAGCAACGTGCCGTCGCCGCCGAGCGTGATGACAAGATCGGCACCATCCACGTCGGGCGTACTCTGGATCTTGGAGCGCTGGTCGGCCGCCCATGCGACCTCGTAGCCTTGGCGCGTCAGCCAAAGCTCGAGCATCAGGCCGCTCTCGACCGCCTCTTGCTTGTAGTAATTGGGAACCAGAAAGACCTTCATAGCGTTGCAGCTTTCTCGCTCAAAGCCGATACCTGGGATTGCAACTCGTCATCGGAGCGCTCGCTGGGGGCAAACCTCGTGCCGTACAGGAAAAACTCCACGTTGCCCTTGGCGCCATGGATGGGCGACACGCACACGTCGACCGGGAACAAGCCTTTTGCGGCGAACAGCTCAATCGCCGCCACGAGCGTGTCAACACGCACAGTGGGATCTGTCACGATACCGCCCTCGCCCACCAGCGCCGCCGGAGCCTCAAACTGCGGCTTCACGAGCGTGCAGAACGACCCCGTCGGCGTCAGGCACGCCAGCACGGCGTCGATGATGTTCGCGATGCTGGTAAACGACACGTCGCACACGGCCAGGTCGATTGCGTCGCCGTAGCCGAGCTCGGGCAGCTGCGTCACATTCGTGCGCTCGTGCAGCGTCACGCGATCGTCCTGGCGAAGCGACCAGTCGAACTGAGCACGGCCCACGTCGACCGAGACAACAGTCGCAGCACCGCGCTTGAGCAGGCAATCGGTAAAGCCGCCGGTAGAGCAACCTACGTCCAGGCAGGCAAGGCCCGTGGGATCGATACAAAACGCATCGAGCGCACCCTCGAGCTTAAGGCCACCGCGCCCAACGTACGGAATGCGTCCCTTAACATGCAGCGGCAGGCCCGGCGTCACCTTGAGCCCCGGAGAGGTCAAACGCTCACCGCCGCTCGAGACCAAGCCGGCCATAAGAGTGCGAAGGGCATCCGCGCGATCGGCGCAGATGCCCTGTGAAATCAGTTCGTCATCGAGACGCACGCGTTTCATGAATGCCATCAACCATTCGTATCCGGGGATGCAGCCTGTCTATCTTGGGACTCGTTTGCCGCATCCTCATCGTATTCCTGCTCGAGCTTGTCGGCCTCACGCGGCGTCAGCTCAAACTTGTCGACCATATCGACCGCACGGGAGCCAAGCTCAATCGCCTCGTCAAACAAATCGAGCGAACGCTCCAGGGACGTATCCTTGGAGCGAACGGTGGCGATGATCTGGTCCAGGCGATCCGAGATCTCATCGAAGTTGCGGACGGAACCCTCTGGCATGGCTACTCCTCGACGGAGTCGGCCTCGACGGCCTCAGCAGCGTCCACATCCTCGGCAAGTACACCGGCGGCAGCCTGAGCGGCAGCGACCTTTGCGGCCGCCTCGGCAGCCTGCGCCTCCTCGCGAGCGCGATCCTCGGCCAGCAGCTCTTGGTACAGGTCCTCGCCCGGCAGCTCCTCGCTGCGAGCGATCTTGCCCAGCACGCCGTTGACGAACGACGCGGACTGGTCAGTGCCATAGGCCTTGGCGAGCTCGACGGCCTCGTTGATCACGATGGCGTCCGAGACCTCCTCGTCGGTGAGGAAACGCATCTCATAGACGGCGATACGCAGCAGATTGCGGTCGGCGCCGGGCATGCGCATAAGATCCCAGTTCTTGGCGACGGCGCGCAGAGCGCAGTCGATGCGGTCGATATGCTCGTAAGCACCGCGGCACAGCTCCAGCGCATAGGGGTCGAGGGGACCCTTCGAGATCAGGAAATCGCCCTCGAGGACGCGCTCGAGCGGGCTGTCCGTGGCCTCGGCCTGGAACAGCAGCTGCAGCGCCTGACTGCGGGCAAGCGTGCGCCCGCGATAAACCTTAAGGCTCAAAGGTTACTCCTTGGGGAAAACGAGGCCGTCGATGCAAACGTCAACGCGCTCGACCTCGACGCCCACCTGGGCATCGATGGCGGCAACCACGGCTGCGCGAACGGCCTCGGCGAGTTTCTTGAACGGATAGCCAAAGAACACCACGACACGCACGGTGAGTGCGAGCTTGTCGCCGACGACCTCGGCCTCGACCGCCGGCTCGGAAGCCGGGGCCTTGGACGAGAGCATCATGGAGACAAGGTTGGTGGCAAGGTCCTTGACGCCAACGGAGGCGATGCCCTCGACATCCGACACGGCGCGCGAGACGATGGCGGTCAGAACATCGGGCGAAATGCCGATGCCGTCAATCTTGATTTCCTGGGGCATGAGTCCTCCTAGAAGAGTTGGTTGCTAGACGCGGGAGACGAACTTGCCGTCGCGGGTGTCAACCTTGATGACCTCGCCCTCGTTGAGGTACATGGGGACCTGGATGACAGCGCCGGTGTCGATCGTGGCCGGCTTGGTGGAACCCTGGACGGTGTCGCCCTTAAAGCCCGGGTCGGTCTGGACGATGGTGGTCTCGATGAACATCGGCGGGGTCACGCCCATGAGCTCATCGTCGGCGAAGAGCAGCTGGCAGATGTCGTTCTCGCGCAGCCACTTGGAGTTCTCGCCCACCATGTCCTCGGGAACGGGAACCTGCTCATAGGACTCGTTGTCCATGAAGATGTAGTCGGTGCCATCGTTGTAGAGGTACTGGAACTCACGGGTAGTGAGCATGACGCTCTCGAACTTGGTGCCGGCGTTGCAGGTGTTCTCGACGACGCGGCCGCTCTTGATGTCGCGGGTCTTGTAGCGCACAAACGCGCCGCCCTTGCCCGGCTTGACATGCTGGAACTCGACGATGGTGTAGACCTTGTCCTTAATGCGGAGACCGAGGCCGTTCTTGAAGTCGGCGGTAGAAATGGTAGGCATAGCGACCTTTCTTGTTATGGGCAGAACGCACAAGCGTCCAAATTACATACGACCAAAATTATACACTTGCAGACGGCGCCTGCAGCGAGCGCATAAAAAGAGAACGCGGGGCGTCCGAATCGATCCGGACGCCCCGCCCCAAAATCTATCGAAATGAGCTAGCAATCGATGACGTGGAGGTCATGCGGCGTCTTGGTGAAGGGCTCGTAGCCGTTCTCGGTGACCACGCCGTAGTCCTCCAGGCGCACGCCGCCCACGCCGGGCAGGTAGACGCCGGGCTCCATGGTGATAACCGAGCCAACCTCGATGATATTCTTGCTGCGGTTGAAGTTGGGCAGCTCGTGGATGTCAATGCCCACGCCGTGGCCCAGACCATGGTTGTAGTAATCGCCATAGCCGGCATCGCCAATGATCTTCTTGGAAAGCTTGAAAATGTCGTTGCCCTCGACGCCCGGATGGATAGCGGCGACGCACTCCTCGTGGGTGCGGCGTACGAGCGCGTACAAGTCGAGCTGCTCCTGGGTGGGCTCGCCCATCACGACGGTGCGCGTCATGTCGGAACGATAATCGCAGTAGCCCGCGCCGTAATCCATGAGGACGAAGTCGCCCTTCTCGATCACGCGATCACTGGGGACGGCATGCGGGTTGGCGGTATTGGGGCCGCTCGCCACGATAGAGCCGAAGGCCAAGCTGTCGGCGCCGTTGGCGAACATAAAGTTCTCGAGCTCGTTGCGAACCTGCTTCTCGGTCATACCGGGCTTAATAAAGCCGAGCATATGCTGGAAGGCGGCGTCGGTGATCGACTGCGCATGGCGCATGAGCTCGATCTCCTCGGCATCCTTGATGGCGCGCATCTTGCGAATGTCGTCATGCATCAGCGGCAGCATGCAGGCGACGGAACGATCCTCCAGACCACGCTGAATACCCTGGTAGAAGTTGATCTGCATGTCGTCCTCGACAGCGCAGACGCGGCACTTGTTGGCCGCGATCTTGCCGGCGACCCAACCGGGGATGGTGCCCTCGTCCATGTCGTAGACCCAGGGGCTGCCGGCGGGCGTGTTCTCCTCAAAGCTGTTGAGGTAGCGCGAGTCGGTATGGAACAGGCACTGGTCAGCCGTAATAAACGCCGCGTGCGGGAACTCGAAGGTATAGTCGAAGACGCCCTTCACGCCCGTAAGCCAACGAAGATTGGCCTCGTCGCGCACGACGATAGCGTCGTAGCCGCGCTCAGTCATCAGGGCACGGACACGCTCGATACGACCGGCAGGACCGGCAGCAAACTCAGACATGCAGATTCCTTTCTTATTGTCCTCATAAAAGCGGGACGGGCCTCGATCGAAAGATGGAATCGCATGCGATCCGCAACCGATTGAAAACCCGCCCCTCAACATGATACGAAAGACGATGGATGTCAATAAATCTTAGAGAAGTTCTTTGCGAGAAGCCAAGTAGGCGTGAGCATGGCGCTCAAGAACCTCGTCCTCAACGCTCGTTAGACGAATGGCGCCAAGTGCCGCGGGCAGCGGCAACATGCTGCGGTTCGAGCGGACAAACTGCTGCCTGCGGAACTCCTCGATATATGCGGCAGGCTCCAGATCGAAGGCAAGCTCCTCGATACCAAAGTCCTCCAGACAGTCATCGACCTCAAAGACGTAATCGATATCGAAGTCGCAGGCATCATGTGCTAGGCGTGCCTCAAAGCGCATGCCCTCGGACAACAGCTGGTAGGCAGGGACCTGCGAAGCGGCATCGCCCAAACAAACGCGCAGGGTACGCTCCCCCGTCTTGCCAAAATCGAGCGCATGACGGGCGCTCGGGTTCGTGGCCATCAGTACGTCCTTGCGGGCAGTCTGAGACCACTGAACGGCATTGACGAGCGCGACCTCCTCGCCTGCGAGAATCTCGGGAACGGTCTCGGTAAACTGATTCCAGCGGGACTTACTACTCGAAAGCATGGTGCCAACAAGTACCGCATAGCCGAGCTTGAGGTCCTCGGGGGCCGCCTCGCGAACAAGGTCGAGGTCACACACGACCAAGCCCGGCTCGGGACGGAACGCGATAGCGGGAAGCGCATTCGCCGACGAGGCGACAAGCGGCTTCATGGTCGTCGCGACCGTGAGCATGGCATCGAACGTCGTCGGCAGCAAGGCGCACTCGGTGCGACCGCACCACTGATTGGCACACCAGCAAACGACCGAGCAGGTCGCTGTGTCGCCGACAGCGACAACGAGATCGTCGCAGGTAATGCCGTTAGCCGACAGGGCGCCAAAGACGGTATCGGCATCAGCCAGCGTAGCACCGGCAGGTGAAACCTCGAGGACGAGCATCGACACGACAAAACCGGCGTCGACCAGCGCATGCTCGACAACCTCGCCAAAACGCTCGGATGTAGCGTCGTTCCAAACCACCATCGCGCGCTTAGGCTTGCCCACAGCCGAGGCAAACATGCGCGGCAGCTCCTCGAACGCGCCCAATCCGACGCGGACATCGACGCTGCGGTTTTGGAAATTGATAAGTTGACGGCGAATCATAGCAGTCCACGCTCCAAAAGCATCTCGGCACAAAGGTAGGAAACGTCCTCGAAGGACTTGTTGCGAATAGCAAGGGTAATATCGGCGGCTTGGCGATACAGCGGACGGCGATGCTCAAACAGGCGCGCAGCGTGCTCGGGCGAGCGGAAATCGGGCCGGGTATCGGAGCGGCGAATCTGGCGCAACGAGTCCTCAAAGTCACCTTCGAGGTACACACAGGTACCCATCTCGTGCATCAGCTCAATGTTCACCGGCGTCTCGACGATGCCACCCCCGCACGATACCAGCAGGCTGCGCTCGCTTTGAAGCGAACGGAGTGCCGAGGTCTCGAGCTCGCGAAAACGATCCTCGCCCTCGGTCTCAAATATCTCGGTCACCGACTTGCCGCATCGACGCACAACCAAACGATCGGTATCGATGAATCGACGCTTGAACATAGTGCCCACGTTGCGCGCAAGCGTCGACTTGCCCGCGCCCAAAAATCCGATAAAGAAGATATGGTCGCAGCCGTGTTTGATATGCTGAGACATGGCGAAACCTATTCCTCGCAGGGAAGGTCGCGCAGGGCCCGGCGCTCAAAGATACGGAAGATCTGCGTGTACCACAGGTCCTGGGTTGCCTGCGGCTTGACCAGAATAGTGTCAACGCCGGCAAAGTTACCGCTCCACACGTCCGTATAAAGCTGGTCACCGATCAGCACGGCCTCGTCGGCCGTGGCGCCCAGACGCTTAAGACCCGCCTTCAGGGCAAACGGGGCGGGCTTCATGGCGTGGCTGATGGCCTCGAGCCCCAGCTCGCGTGCCGATGCCATGACCTGGTCGCGATGCCAGTTATTGGACACCATACACAGCTTAAAGCCCTTGGCATGGGCGGCCTCGAGCCAAGCGGAAACCGCAGCGGGGACCTGCTCGGTATCGCGCGGAACCAGGGTGTTATCGCGGTCGAGTAGAATGGCGCGCTTGCCGTCGGCCCAGAGGGTATCGAGGTCGATGCGGTCGACTGAGGCAACATATCGTTTGGGGCTAAAAATCCTCATGATCAATTCCAAGACTGTTGGTGCTCTTCGTAGGTCTTCGAGAAATACTCCTCGTCCTGTGTAATGTAGAAATACAGGTCATCAGAGTCGGTCGGTTCAAGGGTAGCCTTGAGCGCCTCGAGCGACGGAGAGCAGATGGGCGTGGGCGGCAGGCCTTCATGCTTATAGGTGTTATACGGACTATCGCTCTGCAGGTCGTCGGCGGTAACCTCGCCGCCGGTGACATACATCATGGTCGCATCGCTATTGAGGTAACGCAGGCCATCGAGCTTGCCCGCCAGACGGTTATAGAAAACCGAAGCCACATGCGCGCGCTGATCGGCGTTGAGGCCCTCGCGCTCGACGATCGAGGCAAGGTTAACGATGTCGTAATCGGACATCTCCACGCCATAGCGCTCCTTGATCTTGGCCTCGCAGCTGGCAAAGTCAAGCGACTTATACTCGGCGTTGAACTGGTCAAGCATGGCGCGAATCACATCATCGGCAGACGGGTCCTGACCCAACGAATAGGTCTTGGGGAATAGGAAGCCCTCGAGTGAATCGTTTGCAGCGCCCTCAAGGAAGCTATAGTCCTTCACATAGTTGGAGGCTTTTGCCTGATTGAGGAAGTCTTCCTTGGAGATGCTGTCGTATGCCGCGGCCACGCGATCGGCGACCTGGTCGACCGTTAGGCCCTCAGGGATAGTCAGCGCATCGGAGCCCGCATTGGGGCCTTCCATGAGCTGCTGAACAACCTTGGTCGCGTCCATGAGCGTGGTAAACGAGTAGGCGCCAGGCTTAAGCGACATATCGGCATTGAGCTTTTTGACCGCCGCGTAATAATCCTTGGGGTCTTCGACGATATGGTTCTCGGAGAGAATCGAAGCGATCGTATCGCCCGAAGCTCCCTCGGGAATCGTGACGGTAACTTGCTGGCCAGCGGTGACGCCTGTCTCCTCCCCGCCAAACAGGCCCTTGACGGCCGGAACGACAAAGAAGGCAATGGCAGCAAGAGCAAGTACGGCAACAACAACGCCGATAATCATGGGCACCGGCGAGCTCTTCTTTTGGGTACCGCGACGAGCATGCGTGTTATAGCTCGAGCGCGTAGCCGGAGCTACGCCATGTGAGCCGTGAGCATGATGTGTACGCGTATGCGATTGAGGCGCCTGCGCACGCTGCGTGGGCGCCTGCTGCTTAAAGCGGGTACCGCTTGCGGGCCGGGCTGCGCGGGCAGCGGGCTGTTGGGCAGGACGCTGAGCAGATTGTGCTGCACGAGAGGAGGGCTGTGCGGGACGAGCAGCAGGCCGAGCCGCACGCTGCGTCGGTTGCATCGGACGCTGGCCGGAAGATACAGGGCGCGGCGTAGGCTGCCCCTGGCGATTCGGCTGGCGCGGATCGGAAGCGCTAGGCATGCGAAACCTCCTCGTTTTTACGATCGAGCCATGTCTGCAAGAACAGGCTGGCGGCGATCATGTCAATCTTGCCCCTCATCTGCTTTTCGTTGAGCCCCTGCTCTCGCAGAATGCGCTTGGCCTCCTGCGAGGACAGACGCTCGTCCTCAAACTCCAGCGGAAGTTCGAGCTCGTCGGCGATCTTTTGGGCCACGGCGGCGACGCGCTCGGCCTGGGGGCCGGGCTCACCGGCCATGGTCAAGGGACGTCCGCTTACCAGAATATCGGGCTCATAGTCCTCGACCAGGTAGCGAAACGTCTTGGCCATGCCAGTGACCTCGGCAGCCGGGAGCACCTTGACGGGCATTGCCATCTTGCCATCACGGCTCGAGACGGCAATGCCAATCCGGGTCTCCCCTATGTCCAGCGCGAGCGCGACCACAGCGACTACTTAAGCGCCGAGCGCGGTCTTGGCAGCCGCGAGGGCATCGGCGATACCGGCAGCGTTCTTGCCGCCAGCCTGGGCCATGTTGGGACGACCGCCACCGCGACCGTCGACCAGGCCCGCGATCTGCTTGATCACGTTACCGGCGTGGAAACCGGCCTTGACGGCGTCATCGGAGCCGGCAGCGAGCAGGGCCGGGGTGCCCTTTTCGGTCACGCTAGCGACGACGCAGGCGACGGGGCCGGCGACCTTCTGGTGCACGGTATCCCACACGTTGCGCAGGTCGGCAGCTTCAAGGCCCTGGAGCTCAGCGACGACGAGCTTGTAGTCATTGACCTCGACGGCACCCTCGATGGCGCCGGAGATGGCGTCGGAAGAGCCACCGGTCAGAGCCTTCTTGAGCTTGCCGGCGGTCTCGCGCAGCTCGGCCTGCAGGTTCTCCACGCGGGCGGGAACCTCGTCGACGCGGCACTTGAGTGCAGCGGCAGCGGCGTCAACGAGCGCCAGGCGGTCGGCCATGTAATCGAGGGCGCCCTTAGAGGTCACGGCCTCGATACGACGGACGTTCGAGCCCGTGGAGGACTCGGAAATAATCTTGAACAGGCCGATCTCGGCAGTGTTGGCGGCATGCGTACCACCGCAGAGCTCACGGGAGAACGGCTGATCCTCGGCGCCCACGGAGACAACGCGGACGACGTCGCCGTACTTCTCGCCAAACAGGGCGACAGCACCGGCAGCCTTGGCCTCGTCGATGCCCATGACGCGGGTCACGACCGGCTTGGAAGCGAAGATCTGCTGGTTGACCAGATCCTCGACAGCCTTGAGCTGCTCGGAGGACAGGGCCTCGAAGTGCGTGAAGTCAAAGCGCAGGTGCTCGGGCGTCACCAGCGATCCGGCCTGGGAGACATGCTCACCTAGAACCTGCTTAAGCGCAGCGTCGAGCAGGTGCGTGGCGGTGTGGTTGCGACGCAGGAAGCCACGGCGCTCGGCGTCGAGCGAGGCGGTCACGGTAGCACCGACGGTCAGCGTGCCCTCGGCAACGTGGGCGACGTGAGCATACAGGCCATTGTGGCTCTTGGTGTCGGCAACAGTCAGCGCGACGCCTTCGGCGGAAAGCTCGCCGGCATCGCCCTGCTGGCCACCCATCTCGGCGTAGAACGGGGTGCGGTCAAGCACGACCTCGACGTCCTCGCCGGCGTCAACGGACTCGACGGACTCGCCGTTGCGAACAAGGGCGACAACCTTGGCGTCCTCGATGACGTCGTTGTCATAGCCGTCGAACTCGGTCGCGGCAACCTTGTCCGAAAGCTCGACCCACACGTCGTTGAAGCTGCCCCAGGCATCGCCCTTGGTGTTGGCGCGGGCGCGGGCCTTCTGGTCCTCCATGCAAGCGGTAAAGCCATCCATATCGACGTCGTGACCGGCAGCGCCGGCAATCTCGACAGTCAGGTCAATGGGGAAACCAAAGGTGTCGTGCAGCTTAAAGGCAACGTCGCCCGGAAGGACAGCGCCGTCGGCGAGCGCGGCCACGGCCTCGTCCAGGTAAACGCGGCCGTTGTCGAGCGTCGTGGAGAAACGCTCCTCCTCGGAGGCGACGATACCCTTAACGAGCGCGACGTTCTTGAGCAGCTCGGGATAGGCCTCGCCCATCTGGGCATTGACCTCGTCGATAAACTTGGTCAGGAAGGCGCCCTCGATGCCCAGCAGGCGGCCGTGGAACACGGCACGACGGAGCAGACGGCGCAAAACGTACTCGCGACCCTCATTACCGGGAAGGATGCCATCCGAGATCATAAAGTCGACGGCACGGGAGTGGTCGGCGATGATGCGCAGGGAGCGGCTGGCGCCGGAGTAATCGTCGGCGTCATAGGTCTTGCCGCTAATCTTCTCACCGAGCTTGATGAGGTGCTGCATCAGATCGCCGTCGTAGTTAGCGGTCTTGTGCTGCATGATGGCGGCCATGCGCTCCAGACCCATGCCCGTATCGAGGTTGCGGTGCGGCAGCTCCGGCATGGAGCCGTCCTCCTGGCGGTCGTACTGGGTAAACACGAGGTTCCAGAACTCAAGGAAACGGTCGCAGTCGCAGCCGGGCTTGCAGTCGGGGCTGCCGCAACCGACCTCCTCGCCCATGTCAAAGTAGATCTCGGAGCACGGACCGCAGGGACCGGTGGGGCCAGCGGCCCAGAAGTTGTCGTCCTCGCCCAGACGCGAGATGTGATCCTCGGCAACGCCCAGGGAGCGCCACACGTCGTGGGTCTCGTCGTCCTCGGTAAAGACGGTGAAGTACAGGCGGTCGAGCGGCAGCTTGAACTCCTTGGTGATGAGTTCAAAGGCCCAAGTGCAGGCCTGCTGCTTGGAGACGCCGCCAAAGGAGAAGTCGCCGAGCATCTCAAAGAAGGACAGATGACGGCCGTCCTCGCCGATGCAGTCGATGTCGTTGGTGCGAACGCACTTCTGACAGGAGATCGCGCCGATCTCCTTCATGGTCTTCTTACCCTGGTAGTACTCCTTAAACTGGTTCATGCCGGCGTTGGCGAGCAGCAACGAAGGATCGTCGGGAACGAGGGACGAAGAAGGATAGAGCTTAAGACCGCGCTCCTCAAAGAAGTTGAGGAACTTAGAGCGAATCTCGGCCGTAGTCATTGACGGGTAGTCAGCACTCATAGAGGGAATCTCCTCGGTTTCACATCGAAACAGTTCAAACGTAACGATATTACCATCCCACCGCCCTAGCGCAAAAAAGAGGGCCGCCAAACAGCGACCCTCCAGCGAAAGTGCATGTTATTTAGGACTAAGCAATCCTTTGAAAAAAATGTTTATATAAAAAAACACAATAACTTTCCAAATTTAAAAAAGCGACTCATAGAATTATTTCCTCCCGTTAAATAATAGATAACTATTAAAAATAGACAATACTTGCT
>CALJCO010000037.1 GCA_938023905.1 uncultured Collinsella sp.
GGGGAAGGGGTGGGGAAAGGTGTTGAAAAATGGGGCGGTTCCCCATATTATTGATGACGTCGACAGGCGGGGTGGTTCCCCGCGTACGTGCCATCTGAGTAACCGAGGGGAGGGCGCACATGGGAATGACTGGTGCATACGAGCGCAATCTCGATGCAAAAGGTCGTCTGTCCCTGCCTGCACCCCTTCGCGAGGAGCTTGGAGAGCACGTTCGCGTGTTCAAAGCCCTGGATGTCGATGCTCTGTACGTGTTCTCTGCCGAGGCCTTCGATAAGTGGGTCGAAGGACTCTTCGCGGGTCGTGAGGGCCACGAGGGTTTTAACCCGCGTGACATTAACGACCAGAAGCTCATGAGGGCGATCAACAAGCGCACCACGTCGATGGATGTGGACAGCGCCGGTCGTATCGGTCTTTCCGAGTCTCTCCGCAAGCAGGCGAACCTCGACCGCGAGGTCACGGTTGTGGGCAACTACGACCACCTTGAGGTTTGGGATCGCGCCGCGGCCGATGAGGACGATGACGATGAGGCCCTGCTGGACCTCTTCTTCTCGTAAGGGCAAGGCACGGGTAACGGATGGAGCGTGGGATCTTGACACAAGAATATCGGCATGAACCTGTCATGCTCGGCGAAGTGCTTGAGTCGCTGCAGCTAAAGAGCGGCTCCGTCGTCTGCGACTGCACCCTTGGCGGTGCCGGCCATTCGGTAAAGATGGCCGCGCAGGTGGGGGAGACCGGCCTTTTGCTCGGCGTCGATCAGGACGACATGGCCCTCGAGGCCGCTGGCGCCCGTCTGGACCGCGAGGTTCCCGGCGTGCCGCACCGGCTGCTGAAGGGCAACTTCGGCGACTTGGACGAGCTGCTTTGCTCGGCCGAGGTGCCCGGGGTCGATGGCTTCCTGTTCGACTTGGGCGTTTCGTCGCCGCAACTCGATATCCCTGGCAGGGGCTTTTCGTACAACGAGGACGCCCCATTGGACATGCGGATGGATCCGGGTAACAACACCTTAAACGCAGCTGAGGTCATCAACACCTATAACGAACACGACCTCGCCCGGATTCTACGCGTCTACGGCGAAGAGAAGTTCGCCTCGCAGATCGCGCGCGAGATCGTGCGCCGCCGCGAGCATGAGCCGATCGAAACCACCGGCCAGTTTGTCGAGATCATCAAGGCTGGTATCCCCGCTGCCGCTCGTCGGCATGGCGGACACCCAGCCAAGAAGAGTTTCCAGGCCATTCGCATCGAGGTCAATCACGAACTCGATGTGCTCGAGCGAGGGCTTGACGCCGCCACAAGGTGGCTCAACCCGGGCGGACGCATCTGCGTCATCTCGTATCACTCGCTCGAGGACCGTATCGTAAAGAACCACTTTAAGGAGATGAGCCAGGGGTGCACGTGTCCGCCGGAGATTCCGGTGTGCGTGTGCGGCAACGTGCCGATACTCAAGGTCATCACCCGCAAACCCCTGGTTGCCCAACCCGATGAGGTTGCGCGCAACCCTCGGGCGAGATCAGCCAAGATCCGCGTGGCGCAGCGTCTGTAGACGCGACCGCGCGATATTGGACCTCCCGCTCGTACCACAAACGAAGCTTAAACACACTACCAACGTACTCGGGATGGGAGGCGGCATATCATGGGCTACAACACCTCAAACGCAGCACTCGCCTATGATATGAACGCCATGCCCGCCTATCGTGAGGCACCGCAGGCCCCCGTTGCTCCCCGCGAGCAGCGCACGCCGCGCTTTGATGTCTACACGGGCGCGGGCCGTCAGGCAAACCAGGCGGTAAGCCCGGTTTTCATGAGCGTTCTTAAAACGTTTTGCATCATTGCGGCCATCTTCATGACGATCGGTGTCGCCCGCGTGGCGCTCGCCGGCGTTACGGCCCAGGTGCTCAACAGCAACGCCGCGCTTACCAACACGCTCGAGAAGGCGACCGACGAGAGCTCCGACCTGGAGGTCATGCATTCGGTCTATGGTGCCGACACGCGCATTCGCGACCTTGCGGGCGCTTATGGCATGGTGGAGCCCAGCGAGAGCGTTACACTTGATTTTTCGCAGGATGCAGCCGCGGGCGCTAGCTCGACCGCGACCGCTCAGTAACAAGACGGTAGCTGAGTATGACAAATGACTATCGCCGCGGCTCCGACGGGGGTCGCGGTTCTGGACGTCCCTCATCGCGGGGACGTTCTGGTTATCAAGGAACGGGTCGGCCATCTTACAACGCGAGGCCGTCCTATGGCAACGACCCCGCATCGCGTCTCCGTGGCTCGAGTGGTTCTCAAATGCATAACACCAGACCGCGCAAGAGCTCGTCGACCGAATGGCTCACGGGCACGCCGCTGCCTCGTCGCAAAGCCGTCATGGGCTTTATCGGGTTTGGCTTGGGTTTGGGCGTCCTTCGCCTTGCCGACTATCAAATCGTGGAAGCCGATAAGTTACGCGACCGCGCCGATGCACGTCGCTTGCTCGCGCAGACGCTATATGCCAAGCGCGGTACCATCTACGACCGTAACGGCAACGTGCTGACGTCGTCGGTCGAATGCCGCAACATCGCCGTGAATCCTCAGCTTATCGAGGACGTTGACAAGACGGTTTCGGCACTGGTCAAAGCAACGGGAATCGATAAAAAAACCTGTCGTGATCTCGTTATGTCCGATGGTACCTGGGTGTATATCAAGCGTCAGGTGGACGAGGACGATGCCGCGGCGCTGGAGAGGAAGAACCTGCCAGGCGTGCTCTTTGAGCAGGCCATGAAGCGCGTGTACCCCTACGGCAACCTGGCATCGCAGGTGCTTGGCGTGGTAAACGTGGACAACGACGGTCTGACGGGCCTGGAAAAACAGTACAACAAGCTTTTGACCGGAACCAACGGTTCGCTGGTGCGCGAGCGGGCGAGGGACGGTAGCTATATCGCGGGCGGCGCTTATAAGAAGGTTGCCGCGGTGGACGGCGTGGACATCGTGACGACGCTCGATGTCAATATCCAGCGTGCCGCCGAGGACGCCCTGGCCGAGGCGGTCGAAAAGACCAAGGCCAAGAATGGCTCGGCCCTGGTCACCGATCCCACGACGGGCGAGATTCTGGCGGCATGCTCGTATCCGACATATGACCAGACCGATCTGGAAAACGCCAAGACCGAGGACATGAACTTGCGCCTGGTTACCGATGCCTACGAGCCCGGCTCGGTCTTTAAGACGCTCGTGGCCGGTGCCGGCTTCGACTTGGGCGCCGTGCGTTCGAGCACGTCGTTTGAGGTGCCGGCGAGCATTAAGGTTGGCGACGATACCGTTACCGACGCCGATAAGCGCGACTACACCATGACCATGGACGTGCGCGAGATGATGCGCCGTTCCTCCAATGTGGGCTTTGTCCTGGTGGGACGCAAGATCGGCGCCGATGATTTTGCCACCTATGTGGACAAGTGGGGTATCGGTCATAGCTCCGGTGTCGATTTTCCGGGTGAGAGTCTGGGCATCGTCAAGGAGCGCGACCAGTACGACGGCGCCACGCTGGGTTCGATGAGCTTTGGCCAGGCACTGTCCGTCTCGCCGATTGAGGTCGCACGTGCCGTGGGCGGCATCGCGAACGGCGGCGTGATGATGACTCCGCACTTCTATAAGTCTAGCAAGGGCGATGAGAAGGGCTGGGGCGAAGGTGAGCGTGCGATTTCGGAGGACGCTGCCGCCCAGGTGACATCGTGCATGCAGACGGTCGTGTCCGAAGGCACGGGCGTTGGCGGTGCGGTCGATGGCTATGACGTGGCGGGCAAGACCGGTACGGCCGAGCGAGCTGACGAGAACGGCGGTTACCTCAAGGAGAACTACATGTCGTCCTTTATGGGCTTTGCGCCGGCGCAATCGCCCAAGGTGCTGTGCTATATCACACTCGATGGAACGCCGAGCGGCTCGGATGCCGCCGCGGTGCCATTCCAGTCCATTATGGCCAACGCGCTCGACGTGCTGGGTATCCCGCGCACGAAGTAGGGGGTTACAATCTTGAGCGTGGCCTGCCGTTCGATCTGAAGGGTGTTCACATGCCCTGCACCACGCGCGCATGGCACTGGGATACAATACGCCGATAGCATTATTAGGTTTACAGGGGAGCTGCAATGATAGAGATCGCCGTCAACAACCTCGCGGCCTCAACGGGGGCCCGAACCGTGACGGAAGAAGCCGATCGGGTATGCCGCGGGTGCGTTATCGACTCGCGTCAGGTCGAGGAGGGGACGATCTTTGTCGCCTTCCCCGGCGAAAAGGTCGACGGCAATGATTTTGCCTCCCGTGCCATCGAGTCGGGTGCCGGTGCCGTCGTGATGACGCGTGAGCCCGATGCCGAGCTGGTTTCGCTGGCGCAGGACAAGGGATGCGCCATCTTGATGACCGACGACCCCGAGGAGTTCTTGCTGCGCCTGGCGCATGTATATCGCTTGGAGCTTGGCTGCCTGGTCGTCGGCATTACCGGTTCGATTGGCAAGACGACGACCAAGGACGTGCTCGCCGCCGTGCTCGCCAAACGTTATCGCGTCTGGGCCACCAAAGGCAATTTCAACAACCTGATTGGCATGCCGCTCACGGTGCTTTCTGCTCCGGCCGATACCGAGGTTCTGGTGCTCGAGATGGGCATGAACCATTTTCATGAGATTGAGCGCCTGTCCCAGTCTGCCAACCCCAATCTTGCCATCGTGAGCAAGATCGGAACCTCCCACATCGGTATTCTGGGCAGCCGCGAGAACATCGCCCGCGCCAAGTCCGAGATTGTCCAGGGCATGTGCGCCGCCGGCGACTTCTCGCCGTTGCTGGTTTTGGGCGGCGAGGACGACTTTACGCCGTTCATTCGCGATACGTTCGCCCAGCCTGCAGGTATTGACGTGATGCTGGCCGGCGTCTCGGACGACGACGAGGTCCGCGCGCGCGACATTCGCGTCGACGACGAGGGCCATCCAGTCTTTACGCTCGACTTTGGTCAGGGCGACACGGTCGATACCATGCTGGCCATTCCCGGCGTGCAGTCCGTGCCCAATGCCGTCAAGGCCGCCGCGGTCGCCTATCGTCTGGGCGTGACGCCCGAGCAGATCGATGCTGCCTTTAGGGGTCTTACGATCACCGGCCACCGTCAGGAGATCAAGCGCGCCAAGAGCGGAGCACGCATCATCGACGACTCCTATAACGCCAGTGCCGAGTCTATGGCTGCCGGTCTCGATTTGCTGTGCTCGCTCATCTGTGACGGTTCGCGCATGGCGATCTTGGGCGAGATGGGCGAGATGGGCGACGAGGCTCCCCGTATGCATGAGCTCGTGGGCGCCTATGCCGCCGCCAAGAAGCTCGACGTGCTCGCGTGCGTCGGCG
>CALJCO010000038.1 GCA_938023905.1 uncultured Collinsella sp.
CCTGCGCAAGACGAAGGCCACATTAAGTGGCCTTCTTTGCGTGCGGAACTCGCGATAAACCTTATATCCGGCCCCTCCGTCCGGGGACCTTTCTGTATCGATATAGCTTCTGAGCTGGTTTGGCGTCGACAACGTCCGGCAAGGTTAGCCAGCCTGCGTCGAATTTCCGGCGTTCTTTAGCTGAAAGAAAAAGTTGGTGTGCGGAGCTTTGCTCCGCATTTGGGATGGGAGCTCCCGCGGCTCCCGAGGGGGCATCTCTCATGCAAAAACTTTTGTCGGGTAAAGTCCGAGGTTAGTGGCGTTTTATAACGAGAAATTCAAAAAAGTTGAAAATTCATTACTTATTTGCGTTGACTTTAGGTAACTAAAGTTTCATACTGCTTTTCATCCACTGGGGGATGTGAACACGCACGGATTGTTCGCATCATGATTGAAGAGGATTTCCTAGACATGTTCACGCATCAGCTAAACATTATCAGCGTAGTAATTATCTGATGCGGGTTAGCACATACAGCTAGCCCGTACGATAACGGGCGGCTGATGAAGATGAGGGCCGTCGAGCGCAACCGACGGCCCTCATTTTTTATGTCTAGGAAGTTCTTTTTAGAGGAGGAAATGTAATGAACGGAGTTTTGCTCATGGTTGTGGCCGCGGCGGTGCTCGCCTGCGGCTATCTGGGCTACGGCCGCTGGCTGGCCAACAAGTGGGGCGTTGACAAAGAGGCCCTCACGCCGGCCAAGCGCATGAAGGACGGCAAGAGCTTCTCGCCCGTCTCCGCCTTTACCGCGTTCTCGCACCAGTTCAGCTCGATCTGCGGTGCTGGCCCTGTCACGGGTACGATCGTCGCCATGGCCTTTGGCTGGCTGCCCGTCGTGCTCTGGGTCCTCGTCGGCGGCATCTTCTTTGGCGCCGTCCACGACTTTGGTGCTCTGTACGCTTCGATGAAGAACAACGGCAAGTCGCTCGCTCAGCTCATCGAGAAGTACATCGGCAAGACCGGCCGTCGCCTGTTCCTGCTGTTCTGCTGGCTGTTCTGCATCATCGTCATCGCCGCCTTCACCGACATGGTCTGCAAGACGTTCATGTTCACCCCGGCCGTTGACGCTTCTGGTGCTGCTACCGGTGCCATCGACTTAGCCAAGTCCTATGCCGCCGGCTGCGCTGGTACCATCTCCATCCTGTTCACCTTCGTCGCTATCGCCTTTGGTTGGGCCCAGAAGAAGTTCAACCTCACCGGTGCTACCGAGTTCGTCACCGGCGTGGTCCTCATGGTCCTCATGTTCGCCGTCGGCATGCAGTTCCCGGTCTACCTGGACAAGTTCCAGTGGTTCGCCGTTGTCATGGTCTACCTGGTCTTTGCTGGCGCCATGCCCATCCAGATGCTCAAGACCCCTCGCGACTACCTCACTTCCATCATGATGATCGTCATGATCGCCTGCGCTGTCCTCGGTATCGTCGTCCTGGGTGTTAACGGCCAGGCCACCATCACCGCTCCGGCCTTTACCGGCTTCTCCAGCGCTTCTGGCATGATGTTCCCGGTCCTGTTTGTTTCCGTTGCCTGCGGTGCCCTCTCCGGCTTCCACAGCCTCGTTTCTTCTGGTACCTCCTCCAAGCAGGTCGAGAAGGAGCAGGACGCCGTCAAGGTCGGTTATGGCGCCATGATCGTCGAGTCCTTCGTCGGCATCCTTGCCATCATCGTCGCCGGCATCATGTTCTCCGACATGAACACCGCCGGTACCGGCGCCCTCAACGCTGGCGTCGCTTCCACCCCGTTCCAGATCTTCGCTGCTGGTATCTCCCGCGGTATGCAGGCCTTCGGTGTTGACGGCACGCTCGCTACCGTCTTCATGACGATGAACGTTTCCGCTCTGGCCCTGACCTCGCTCGACGCCGTCGCCCGCATCGCCCGCACCTCGTTCTCCGAGTTCTTTGCCCAGACCAACGACGCCCTGGCCATCGAGTCCAAGGCCGGCTACATGAAGGTTCTCGGCAACCCCTGGTTCGCCACGGTCGTCACCCTGCTTCCCGGTCTCGCCCTCGCCTTTGGCGGCTATGCCAACATCTGGCCGCTCTTTGGTGCTTCCAACCAGCTGCTCGGCGGCATGACCATGATCACCCTCGCCGTGTTCTGCAAGTGCACCGGCCGCAAGGGCTGGATGCTCTACGTGCCCGTCGCCTTCCTGCTCTGCTGCACCTTCACCTCGCTGGTCCAGAGCGCCATGGGCTGCATGACCGCTGTCCAGGCTTACGGCTTCTTCGGCACCATCCCGGCTACCGCCACCACGGCCGCCGTCTCCGTCGCCGCCACCAAGGGCTTGCAGCTCGTTTTCGCCGTCCTGCTGATGGTCCTGGGCCTCATCGTCGCCGTCAACTGCCTCAAGGAGTTCTTCGGCAAGGAGGCCGGCTCCATGCCCGACGAGGAGCCCGAGTGGTCCGAGATGGGCAAGGCCGAGTACGGTCGCGCCGCTGCCGCTGAAGCTCCTGCCGACGCCGAGGCCGCCAAGGCCTAGTCGGTCGGACGGGTTGAATCTCCCATCTATTTGACTCGGAAAGACCGGGTCCGCAATCAAGCGGACCCGGTCTTTTTTCTTGTGAGAACAGGTGGTGCAAGGGCGTTCTCGCAGATGTTTTGCGTGGATAGGCTCGTGCGTTGTACCATATGAACGTATATGTGTGCATATGAAAGGGGCCCCGTGGCCAAGACGGTATATTCCGATAATCAAAACAATGTCGATGCTCTGGCTGAGCGTCTGAGCAGCCAGACATCGCTTTCTGCCGAGCGCGCCAAGCTGGTTGCCTACGACCTGCTCTGCCGCAAGGCGCTCAAGATTAAGTCGAGCGCGCTGGCGCAGATTTTCCGCTCCGTCGATAAGGAATGCGACACCAAGGCGATGCGCGATGAGCTTATCGCGGCAAATATCGTGACCAAGATCGAGGGCAGCGGCATTAACGGGCGCCCGGCGTTCTATACCATCAATGTCGAGATCCGCGATGCCCAGGAGCAGCCTGCCGAGTCCGTCGAAGATTTTGTCGTCGAGGATTCCGCTGACGTGCCTGCTGTGGAAGAAGCTGCTCCGCGTGAGCATGTCGATACCGATGAGTTGCTCGATGAGAACGTCGTGCGTGCCTTTACGGCCAAGGCGGGACGCGGCGGTTTTGGCGGGGGTGGCAAGCGCGATGCGCAGCGCCGCGCCCAGCAGGAGCGCTTCCGTCGTGCCGTTGCTCAAAAGGGTGAGACGGATGCCGAGGCTGTTGAGAACGAGGTTGCTGCCGAGTCGCAGAGGCCCGCGAAGGAGCAAAAGCCCGTGGAGGCCCAGGAGCCCCAGCGTCGCCGTGGTGCCCACTTTAAGGCTGCGCAGCAGGATGTCGCGCATGAGGCTGAAGAGCCTTCCGAGGCTGCAGACGATGTTGAGGAGTCTGCCAAGAAGGCTCCGGGTTCATGCCGTCCCGGGCGTGGTTTTGCGAGGCGCGCGTATCCCGTAAGGCGTCAGGAGAAGGGCGAGCCGGCTCCGACCGCTCAGGCCGAGAAGGCCGAACAAACCGAGAAAACCGTTGAGCCGGCGGCTCGCGAGCAGCAACCTTCCGAGTCGCAGCCTGCGGCTGACACTGAGGTCAAAGCTCAACAGACCGCTGATAAGCAGGCGGGGGAGAGCGCCTCAGGCAAGCCCCGCCGTCGTCGTCACCGCGGCGGTCGTGGCTCAAATGCCGAGGCCGCGGCCGAGAAGACAGCGACACAAAACGGAGATGAGAAGGCCGAGACTCCGGCGGATCAGGTCAAGCGCCAGCCGGCGAAGGAGGTCAAGTCCTATCGTCCGCAAAAGCGCTCGTCTGCGCCCAAGCAGGAACGTAATACCCGGGCAGATTCCAAGCGTAAGCCTCATGCACAGGCTGAGCCTGCCGCGGCTGATAGTGCTACCCAGCAGCCCGAGTCGGCCGTCCACGGCGAGGTATCGGCGTTTGCCCTTGCCCGCGTTTTGGGTAGGCAGCTGCTCAAAGTTGTCCCTACGCCTACGGCGCTCTCTAAGATCAAGGAGCAGCAGACTCAAATTGTTAAGGTCGAGGGCAAGGACGGCAAAAAGGCGCCGCAGCGCACTCAGCACAACGAGATGTCCAACCGCAAGATTGCCGAGGAAATCGCAATCATCCAGGCTTGGATCGAGCAAAACCGAGGTGCCGATACGCCGGTTGCCTCGCGCCGCCAGCGTGCCTACCAGATTTTTAACGACGAGAAGGCTTTTGACGGCAAGCACGGTGAGCGCCTGATAAGGCGCATGACCGAAAAGGGCATCAGCATGCAGGCGATCAAGGTCGCCCCCAACCGCCCCGTGCACTTTACGGGTTTCTTTACGCTGGGCGCCGATAAGCCGTTCATTATGGTCGAGAACCTGGACACCTACGACGAGATCGTCAGGCTGCTGCGTGGCCGCAAGCACGCCAAGCTCTTTGGCATCAAGGTGGGCGGCGTGATTTTTGGCGGCGGATGCAAGGCGAGCGTCTCGCATGCCCTGGACGATTATCTGGCTGAGATCGGCTATCGCTTTAACTACGTCTACTACGTGGGCGATATCGACCGCGAGGGCGCGCGCATCGTCGAGCAGGCTCGCAATGCCAATGTGGTTGAGATTCGCCTGCATGCCGGCATGTACCGCGCCATGCTCGCCGAGCATAAGCGTCGCGTGAAGGCCGGCGGCGAGTGCGAGCCCGCGGCTGCCAACCAGGGCGTGCCGCAGAACTTGGCGGCGACGATCAAGGATCTGCCCATGGTCACGCGCGTGCAGTTCCGCAATGTGCTGCGCGAGGGCGGGCGCATTCCGCAGGAGATTCTGATGACCGCCGACTATCGGGATGGCGACTCGGGAAGCTTCGACCGCATGCTGAACAACTAAATTCCGCTCTCCCGGGGCCTGTCGTGGCTTGGCCGTTGCATGCGGCTCGCTTTTCGGAACGGGGCTGACGGACACGTTCCGAAATCTACCACCGTCGCTGTGCAGGGTGTCTATAAAGAGCCGTGGCCAAAAAACATCAAATATGAGTACTGATACTCTTTTAGTAGCAGTAATTTTGACCACATTTAAGGTGATTTGACGTGTCGATCGAGCAGATAAGCTGCCGTATCTCCTCAAGTGTTCATTAAAGGAAGACCTTGAGGTGGCGCGCGCAGACGTGGTGTAAGAGCGTCCCGAGGTCCGTCGCTGCAAGTC
>CALJCO010000039.1 GCA_938023905.1 uncultured Collinsella sp.
CAAAGGCGCGACCAGAAGGTCAGCGCCTTTTCATTTCACGGCACCTTGGCTCAAACGGCGGGCTCTCGCTGGCGTGCGCTCTACCTGCGGCGTTTCGCTGGCGTCGGCTTCATCTGCAAGCCTTAGCAGTTCCGTCTTGCCGTTGGCGTTGTGGCATTTGCCCAGATAAAACCTGCCAAAATAAACCTGTCCCTTTTTGGTAGGTTTGGTGCAATGGGGTCAGGTTGGCTTGCGCCATACCGGTAGTTCTGTCTGCGACACTCTCGCCAAAGTGATATCAAACATACATCTAGCGTTTTCGACACTTCGCTTATTAGAGCCAGTCCGTCTCCTCGTCATAGCGGTCCGAATAGGCGTTACGCTTGAGTTCTTCAGCACTCGTTGGTCGCGCCTTGGACACGTCGACCCCTGACTCATGGCAAGCGGCGACGAACAGCTGTAAACCCCGATCAATAAGCTGAGCCCCACGCTCGGCCTTCATTTCTTCGGCTCGCATTTAGAGTTCCACGCTTTCGGCGCCGTTGATGGTTAGGTTGCGCTCGTAGAAGGCGGTGAGGGCGCGGATGGCGTACATCACGTCGCGCACGCCGCCGGTCTCGTAGCTCGAGTGCATGGCAAGCTGCGGCAGGCCCACGTCCACGGCATGCATGCTCGCCTGCATGTTCGACAGGTTGCCGAGCGTGGAGCCACCCGCCATATCGCTCTTGTTTGCGAAGGCCTGCGTGGGTACGTCAGTGTCATCGCAGATGGCCTGGAACACCGCGCGACTAAAGGCATCGGTGCAGTAGTGCTGGTTGGCGGCCTCCTTGATGACGATGCCGCCGTTGAGCACAACCTGGTTGCGGGCGTCGCACTTCTCGGCGTGGTTGGGGTGCACGGCATGCGCGTTGTCGCAGCTCACGAGCATCGAAGCGGCAAGCGCACGGTGGTACGACTCGTCGTCAAAGCCCAGCGAGCCGTTAATGCGGCGCAGTGCATCGGCCAAGAACGTCGACATGGCGCCCTGCTTGGTCTCGGAGCCAACCTCCTCATTATCAAAGCAGCAGAAGACCGAAACGTCGTGCGCGTTCTCGGCACCCAAAAATGCCTGCAGCGAGGTGTAGGCGCAGGCCAGGTCGTCGAGCTTGGGCGTCGAGATAAACTCGTCGGCCCAGCCCCAAATGCGCGCATCCTGACGATTGACCAGGAACAGATCGCGGCCCAAAATTTGCTCGGGCTCAACGTCCAGTTCGTCGGCGATCAGGGCGTCAAAATCTCCCTGCTTAAGGTCACCGGCGCTGATGAGCGGGCACAGGTCGACGGCGCGATTGGGAGCAAAGCCCTCGTTAACGCCGCGGTTCATATGGATAGCAAGGCTCGGGATAATAGCGACCTCGCGCTCGGTGGCAAGCAGACGACTCTCGATACGGTCGCCCTCGCGTACCAACACGCGGCCCGCGAGTGCCAGCGGACGATCGAACCAGGTGTAGTCGATCATGCCGCCGTAGGCCTCGGTGTTCAGGCGCAGCGTCTCGCCCGCGCCGTCAAGCTCAGGCACGGCCTTGACCTTAAACGTCGGCGAATCGCTGTGCGACGCCGTGAGCTGAAAATGATAGTCGCCGGCAACGCCGTCCTCGCCCCACGTAGCAGCCAGGTCCTCGCCCACCTTAAAGGCAACAACGCTCGAGGTATTGCGCTGCGTGTAATAACGCCCGCCTGGTTCGATGTCCCACGCCGCATTCTCGGGCAGGTAGGTAAAGCCCGCCTCGTCGAGCTCGGCCATAATGGTCGCCGCCGTATGGAACATGCTGGGGCATGCCTCAATAAAGTCGATAAGGTCGTTGGCGGCCTCGATATCATCGGCCGTCACATGCGCGCGCTCGGGCGTTTCCTGATCCGTCATGCTCTCCCCTTTCGCTGGGTTGATGGTCCCCTCCAGCATACCCCGCCGCGCCAGTGCCGTGCCTTTCATTCCATGTTTAATCCCGCGCCGCTCGCCAAGTTGAGCCATCATGCCCGCACTCCTTTTGCGACAATTACGCTAACAGGACGAAAGGAGCCGTCATGAAGCCACGTAACATTGCCATCGCCTGCGGTGTCGCGGGAGTCGCCGTCGGCCTTGCCGCTGCCACCGGCACCGTTTATCACAAACAAATCAAGTCCGCCGCGTCACTCAAACGCTTGACCGGCTACACGGATGGCTATGACCTGTACGCAATCGACATCGCCTACGACTACGATCTTGATCGCATCATCGCCGCTGGCGTGCGCGATGACCAGGCCTACATCGATGCCGTGGTGGCGCAGGTGCTGCCCGGTGTGCCGGCACATGTCCAGGCGCCCCAGTTTGCCTGCAGCGCTTTTGTCGCCGTAGATGCCGAAGGCCGCGTGCGTACCGGTCGCAATTACGACTTTAAGGACGACACCTCGGCGCTGCTGGTGCGCAATCACCCACGCGGCGGCTATGCCTCCATCGGGTTTGCCGCCCTTAACAACCTGGGCGATAACACTCCGCTTGACTCCGTCGCCGGACGCGCCGCCGCACTCATGGGCCCGTTTGCCCAGCTCGACGGCGTCAACGAATGTGGCGTGTCCATTGCCGTGCTCACCCTGGATTCCAAACCCTGTGACCAGGACACGCAGCGCCCCGTCATCAATACCTCGCTCGCCATCCGTCTGGTGCTCGACCGTGCCGCCACCACGCAAGAAGCTGTCGACCTGCTTTCCGCCTACGACATGCACGCCATGGCAGAACGCGATTACCACTTCTTTATCAACGACGCCACCGGTGACGCGCGCGTAGTAGAGTGGGATCCGCGCGATCCGGACCGCGCTTTCAAAGCGACTCCTGTACGCCAGGTTACAAACTTCTACGCCTGCTATGGCGACGAAGTGCTGCCCAACCAAAAGAATGGCGAGCTGGGCCATGGTAAAGAGCGCGCCGTCGCAATCGCCGATGTCCTCGACGCCCATGCCGGCGCCCAAGACGAGGCAGTCGCTTGGAAGGCCCTTCGCGCTGCGGCGCAAGAGCCCAATCCGGAAGACATCACCAGCAATACGCAATGGTCGGTCGTCTTTGACAATACCGAGCCCGCTGCCGCCATCACGCTGCGCCGCCACTGGGGCAACGTCGATGCCTTCGCACTGTAAGGAGCCAGGCCCGTCGACCTTACGTTCCCTGGCGTTGCTTACATTTCCATACGCTTGAGCTAACACGTTTTACCCCCGTATCAACAGTGTGCGGGGGTAAACTTATGCGCATGTTATAACTTGCCCGGAAGGATTCATCATGCTTAGGATCGGTCTTCTTACCAGTGGCGGCGACTGCCAAGCGCTCAACGCCACCATGCGCGGCATCGTCAAAACGCTTATAACCAATAGCGAAGAGCCTATCGAGATCTATGGTTTTGAGGACGGCTACCAGGGCCTTATCTACAGCAGGTTCCGTGTCATGACGCCCGCCGATTTTAGCGGCATCCTCACCCGTGGCGGCACCATCCTGGGCACGAGCCGTACGCCGTTCAAGCGCCTGGATGTTCCCGAGGCCGATGGCGTCGAGAAGGTGCCCGCTATGGTCCACACCTATCATAAGCTGC